>NZ_JBEPEL010000019.1:0-92448 GCF_040300825.1 Streptomyces sp. NPDC000229 | reverse complement strand
TTCCTATCTGGGGCGCCCGGCGGCGGCCGCCCCCCCCCCCGGTGGGGCCGACGGGTTACCCCACGCCGGTCGCACCACCGGGTCCATGACCCGGTCAGCACAGAACCGCGAGGAAGAAGACCATGACCGTGGACTCCCAGGGAGCGGTGAGCACCGCTCCTTCGGACGCGCCCGGGACCGCGGCAGGGACGTCGAAGACCCCGCCACCCCCGTCCGGCTCGAAGCACGTCCTCCAGCCTCCTCGCGGCAGACGCTCGCTGCCCCGCGGGGTGCTGCCCTACCTGCTGATCGCCCCCGCCGCCCTCTCCATGGCGGTGCTGCTGCTCTATCCGCTGATCCGCAATGTGATCCTCTCCTTCCAGCAGGTCGGCCGGAGGGAACTGATCACCCGTAAGCCCGAGTGGATCGGCGTCGAGAACTACACCGAGCTGCTGGGAGATTCCGCGTTCTGGACCGTCGTGGTCCGCAGCGTCGTCTTCACGGCCGCCAACGTCGTACTGATCATGGTCCTCGGTACCCTGATCGGGCTGCTGCTCAACCGGCTCGGCACGAAGATGCGCCTGGTCCTGTCGCTGTCGCTGATGCTGGCCTGGGCCATGCCGATCGTCGCCTCCGTCACCGTCTTCCGGTGGCTCTTCGACGAGCAGTTCGGCGTCGTCAACTGGCTGCTGCGCACGCTCGGCTTCTCCGGCTACGAACAGCACAACTGGTTCGAGAGCGGTTTCTCCACCCTCGTGATCGTCACGCTCCTGCTGGTGTGGGGCTCGATCCCGTTCGTCGCGCTCAACATGTACGCCGCTCTCACCACGGTCGGCGGCGAGCTGTACGAGGCGGCCAAGATGGACGGTGCGAACGGGTGGCGGACGTTCTGGTCCGTGGTCTTCCCGAACCTCAGGCCGTTCTTCCTGATCACCACGTTCCTGGAGATCATCTGGGTCTTCAAGGCGTTCGCCCAGGTGTACGCGATGAACCTCGGCGGCCCCGACCGAGGCTCCGAGACCCTGCCCGTCTTCGCCTACATCGAGGGCCAGGGCCAGTTCCACTACGGCGTCGCCGCCGCCATCTCCGTACTCACCATCGTGATGCTGATCGCGGCCATGTCCTTCTACTTCCGCCTGATCCTGAAGCAGGAGGAGGAGCAGTGAGCACCACCACCGCCATCGCCACCACCGGCGACCCGGCCCCGCAGGTCCTCCGGAAGAGGAAGCCGCTGCGATTCGGGGCGGTCGCCAAGAACCTCGCCGCGCTCGCCCTGGCCGTGCTGTTCGTCTTCCCGGTCTACTGGATGCTCAGCTCGTCGCTGAAGCCGCAGTCCGAGATCCTCAGCAAGGACCCGGTGTTCCTCTTCGTCCCGACGTTCGAGAACTACCCGACCGCCACCGGCGTCGACCTGTTCTGGACGTACGTGGCCAACAGCCTCACCGTCACGATCGGCGCCGTGCTCCTGGCCCTGGTCGTCGCCCTGGCCGCCTCCTTCGCCATCGCCCGGATGAAGTTCCGCGGCCGCAAGGGCCTCGTCCTGGGCGTGATGATGGCGCAGATGGCCCCCTGGGAGGTCATGGTCATCGTGATGTACATGATCGCCCGGGACGGCGACATGCTGAACAGCATCCCGCTGCTCACCGCGATCTACTTCGTCATGGTGCTGCCCTTCACCATCTGGACCCTGCGCGGCTTCATCGCCGCCGTCCCGGTGGAGCTGGAGGAGGCCGCCCAGATCGACGGCTGCACCCGGGGCCAGGCATTCCGCAAGGTGATCTTCCCGCTGCTGGCGCCCGGCCTGATGTCGACGTCGCTGTTCGGATTCATCACCGCCTGGAACGAGTTCGCGATGGTGCTGATCCTCAACAAGGAGAAGACCGCGCAGACCCTGCCCCTGTGGCTGACGCAGTTCCAGACGGCCTTCGGCAGCGACTGGGGCGCCACCATGGCCGCCTCCTCGCTCTTCGCCCTCCCCGTCCTCATCGTGTTCCTCTTCCTCCAGCGCCGGGCCGTCGGCGGCATGACCGCCGGCGCAGTGAAGGGATAACGGCACCCATGACGACCCTCGTACGCGGCGCCTCCCCGACCCTGGTCAGAGACGCGCTCACCGTCCTCCAGCCCGGCTTCACCGGCACCACCGCCCCCGACTGGCTGCTGCGGCGCATCGGCGAAGGCCTCTCCTCCGTGGGCCTGTTCGGCCGCAACATCACCTCGCCGGACCAACTCGCCGCGCTGACCGCCCGGCTGCGCGCCGAGCGGGACGACGTCCTCGTCGCGATCGACGAGGAGGGCGGCGACGTCACCCGCCTGGAGGTCCACACCGGCTCCTCCTTCCCCGGCAACCTGGCGCTCGGCACGGTCGACGACACTGGACTGACCCGGGCCGTGGCCGCCGAGCTCGGCCGCCGGCTCGCCGCGTGCGGCGTCGACTTCAACTGGGCGCCCTCCGCGGACGTCAACCTCCGACCCGGACAACCCGGTCATCGGCGTACGGTCCTTCGGCGCCGACCCACAGCTGGCCGCCCGCCACACCGTGGCCTACATCGAGGGCCTCCAGTCCGTCGGTGTCGTCGCCTGCACCAAGCACTTCCCCGGCCATGGCGACACCAATGTCGACTCCCACCTGGCGATGCCCCGCATCGATGCGGACCTCGCCACGCTGCACGCCCGTGAGCTGGTGCCGTTCCGCGCCGCGATCGCCGCGGGTTCCAAATCGGTGATGAGCGCGCACATCCTGCTTCCCGCGCTCGACCCGGACCGCCCGGCGACCCTGAGCCCGCGGATCCTCACCGGTCTGCTGCGCCAGGAGCTGGGCTACGAGGGCCTGATCGTCACCGACGGCATGGAGATGCGGGCCATCGCCTCGACGTACGGCATCGAGCGCGGCTCCGTCCTCGCGCTCGCGGCGGGCGCCGACGCCATCTGCGTCGGCGGCGGCCTGGCGGACGAGGAGACCGTCCTGCGACTGCGCGACGCGCTGGTCGACGCGGTACGGACCGGCGACCTGCCCGAGGAGCGACTGGCCGACGCGGCGGCGCGGGTGCGCGCGCTCGCGTCCTGGACCCAGGCGCACCGGGCCAGGGGGGGCGCAGCAGAGCCGGGCGCGGCTTCGGAGGCGGGGGTGCCCCCGGCGGAGCGAGGGGAAGGGACCGCGCCCGGCACCGACATCGGTCTGGTGGCCGCCCGGCGCGCGCTGGGCGTCACCGGCTCACGCGCGCCGCTCACCGCCCCCGCCCATGTCGCCGCCTTCGCCCCGGAGACCAACATCGCCGTCGGCGCCGAGACCCCGTGGGGCGTCGGGCCCGAGCTGGCGCGGCGCCTGCCCGGGACGACGACCGGGACGTACGCCGCCGACGCGGCCGTGGACCGGGTGCTGCGCGACGCGGGGGAGCGGCGGATCGTGGCGGTCGTCCGGGACGTCCACCGTCACCCGTGGATGGCCGGTGCCCTGGAGGCGCTGCTGGCCACCCGCCCCGACACGGTGGTCGTCGAGATGGGCGTCAACCAGGCGCCCGCCCGAGGGGCGTTGCACATCGCGACGCACGGGGCG
This sequence comes from Streptomyces sp. NPDC000229, assembly GCF_040300825.1. NCBI lineage: Bacteria > Bacillati > Actinomycetota > Actinomycetes > Kitasatosporales > Streptomycetaceae > Streptomyces > Streptomyces sp. NPDC000229. Next base: position 88,916 of record NZ_JBEPEL010000019.1, on the reverse strand, counting down.
GCGCGGGTGTGCGGGATCGCGGCGGCGGAGGTCATCGCGGGGGTGTGAGCCGTACGGGGAAGGGGCCGGTACCCGGACCTGGGTACCGGCCCCTTCCCGTACGCGCCCGCCGCGCCCGCGAGGGGCGGGCCCGGAGCGCTCAGATGCCCTGCCAGGACGGCTTGTTGGCGTACGTGTGACGGAAGTAGTCCGCGAGCTTCAGCTTGGAGGCGGCCGCCTCGTCGACGACCACCGTGGCGTGCGGGTGGAGCTGGAGCGCGGAGGCGGGGACAAGGGCGGCGACCGGGCCCTCGACGGTCTGCGCCACCGCCTCGGCCTTTCCCTCGCCGGTGGCGAGGAGGACCAGGTGGCGGGCCTCCAGGATGGTGCCGATGCCCTGGGTGATGACGTGGTGCGGCACCTGGTCGATGTCGCCCTCGAAGAACCGCGCGTTGTCGATGCGGGTCTGCTCGGTCAGCGTCTTGATGCGGGTCCGGGAGGCGAGCGAGGAGCACGGCTCGTTGAACCCGATGTGCCCGTCGGTGCCGATGCCGAGTATCTGGAGGTCCACGCCGCCCGCCTCGGCCAGCGCCCTGTCGTACGCCTCGCACGCCGCCTGGACGTCCTCGGCGGAGCCGTCGGGGCCCATGAAGGCGTCGGGGCCGAGGCCCAGCGGCTCGACGACCTGGCGCAGCACGGTGGAGCGGTACGACTCGGGGTGGCCGGCCGGCAGCCCGACGTACTCGTCCAGCTGCGCGATCCTGGCGCGCGAGACGTCCACGGCGCCCGCCCGGACCTTCGCGGTCAGCGCGTCGTAGATGGGCAGCGGGGTGGATCCGGTGGCCACGCCGAGCAGCGCGTCGGGCTTGCGGCGAAGAAGGCCGGCGATGCCCTCGGCGATGAGCTCGCCACCTGCCGCGGCGTCCTGGACGATGACAACTTCCACGCTGGGCCTGCCGATCTCAGAGAACGTATGTGGTATAGACCAATCTAGCAGAATGACCCTTCCGACTGGCGGCTTCTCGGGCGCCCGTGCTCGACTGGTGGCCATGAGCGAGCAGCCGGGCCGGATCATGTCGGGCGAGATGGCGGAGCAGCCTGCCGTGCTGCGCCGGATCCTGGAGCAGGGCGCCCCGGCGATCCGTACCGTCGCCCGTGCCATCGCCGCCCGCGGGCCCCGCTTCGTCCTGCTGACGGCACGCGGCACGTCGGACAACGCCGCCCTGTACGCCAAGTACCTGCTGGAGATCCGGCTCGGCCTGCCCTGCGGACTGACGTCCATGTCGACGACGACGGCCTACGGGGCGAAGCCCGACTTCACCGACGTCCTCGTCATCACGGTCAGCCAGTCCGGCGGCTCACCCGACCTCGTCGCCTCCACCAAGGCGGCCCGCGAGGCGGGCGCGGTCACGCTCGCCGTCACCAACAACGCCGACTCGCCGCTCGCGGCCGTCTCCGAGCACCACATCGACATCCTCGCCGGCCCCGAGAGGGCCCTGCCCGCGACCAAGACGTACACCGCCTCGCTGCTCGCCCTCTACCTGTTCGTCGAGGGCCTGCGCGGCGACGGCGGGGGCGCCTCCGCCCGAGCCGTCCCGGACCTGGCCGCCCAGGTCCTGGACCGCCGCTCCGAGGTCCGCGCCCTGGCCGGCCGCTACCGCTTCGCCGAGCGCATGGTGATCATCTCCCGCGGTTACGGCTACCCCACGGCCAAGGAAGCCGCGCTGAAGCTGATGGAGACCAGCTACATCCCCGCCCTCGCCTACTCGGGCGCCGACCTGCTGCACGGCCCGCTCGCCATGGTCGACAACATCTCGCCCGTCATCGCGGTCGTCCCCGACGGCAAGGGCGGGGAGGCTCTCCAGCCGGTCCTCGACCGGCTCCGCGGCCGTGGCGCGGACCTCGTCGTCATCGGCCCCCGCCCCCAGGTCGAGGCCGCTTCCGCCGGTTTCGTCCTGCCCACGGAAGGGCTGCCGGAGGAGCTCCAGCCGATCCTGGAGATCCTCCCGCTCCAGCTCCTCGCCCACGAGGTCACCATCGCCCGCGGCCAGGACCCCGACGCCCCCCGCGCCCTCGCCAAGGTCACCGAGACCCGCTGACCCCGCGCGCTTCCACGGCAGCGAGCCGTTCGTCGCGTCGATCCAGTGGCCGGTCACTGCGCGAAACGGCGGCGCGCACCCCCGCCGCCTCGTGAAAAACCCGCGGGCCGCGGCGCCAGGACGGGACCCTCAACCCGTCCGGCACCGCAGCCCGGAGTTGCCCGGCCGTCGGGTGTGCGGTCCCGCGGCCGTGTGGAGGACTCGGCGCAGTCAGGGCAGAGAGCGCCGGGTACCTCGATCCACCCTCCTGTGCGGGGAGGGCGGAGGTTCTATTGTTTCACTGGTTCAGTCTGGACTAGACCAATCTGGCTGTCCATCCTTACGCCAGACCATATGTACGCGCCCATACTCCACCACGGACCGGCCAAACGCCAGGTTCATCCGATTCGGCGGCACGGGTACGCTCGCACATGTGCCCTCCATGAACGACCTCGTACGCCAGCACACCGCTCTGAGTGAGTCCGACCTCGAGTGGCTCCATCTGCTGGTCTCGGAGTGGCAACTGCTCTCCGACCTGTCCTTCGCCGACCTCGTGCTGTGGGTGCCCACTCTCGACGGCACACGCTACGTCTCCGTCGCCCAGATGCGGCCCAACACCGGCCCCACCTCCTACCAGGACGACATGGTCGGCCACCTCGTCCCGCGCGGCCGCCGCCCCCTGCTCGACGCCGCCCTCGACGAGGGCCGGATCGTCCGCGAGGGCGACCCGGAGTGGCGCGAGGAGGTCCCGGTGCGGGTCGAATCCATCCCGGTACGCCGGGAAGGCCGCGTCCTGGGAGTGATCGCGCGGAATACGAACCTCCTCACCGTCCGTACCCCCAGCCGGCTGGAGCTGACCTATCTCCAGTCCGCCTCGGACCTGGCGCAGATGATCGCGGCCGGCACCTTCCCCTTCCCCGGTCAACAAGTCGACATGGACGCCTCGCCGCGCGCCGGTGACGGGCTGATCCGCCTCGACGCCGACGGTGTCGTCCAGTACGCCTCGCCCAACGCCCTCTCCGCGTACCACCGCCTCGGCCTCGCCGCCGACCTGGTCGGCCAGCACCTCGGCCAGATCACCGCCGAACTGGCCCCGTCCCGCGGCCCCGTGGACGAGGCCCTGGTCAAGCTGGCCAGCGGATACGCGCCGCGCGAGGCGGAGGTCGAGGGCAACGGCGGCGTCATCCAGCTGCGCGCCATCCCGCTCAAGCCCAAGGGCACCCGGATCGGTTCCCTGGTCCTGCTCCGGGACGTCACGGAACTACGCCGCCGCGAGCGCGAGTTGATCACCAAGGACGCCACCATCCGGGAGATCCACCACCGGGTGAAGAACAACCTCCAGACCGTCGCCGCCCTGCTGCGCCTCCAGGCCCGCCGGATGGACTCCGACCGCGGCCGCGAGGCGCTCAACGAGGCGGTCCGGCGCGTCGGCTCGATCGCCATCGTGCACGAGACGCTCTCGCAGAACCTGGACGAGCGGGTCGAGTTCGACGAGATCGCCGACCGGGTGATCTCGATGGTCGCCGAGATCTCCCCCGGCAAGGTCACCTGCCGCCGCAACGGCCGCTTCGGCATCCTCGACGCAGAGGTGGCCACCCCGCTGTCGATGGTCCTCACCGAGATCCTCCAGAACGCCCTGGAGCACGCCTACGCCCCGGCCGAACACGGCACGGTCGAGGTCTCGGCGGTACGCGGTGGCACACGCCCCGCCGACGCCCGGCTGCTGATCACCGTTCAGGACGACGGCCGTGGACTGCCCGAGGGCTTCGACCCGCAACGCGCCGGCAACCTCGGCCTGCAGATCGTACGGACGCTGGTGGAGGGGGAGTTGGGCGGCACGTTCGACATGCAGCCCGCCCCGGGGCGCGGTACGCGGGTGGTGCTCGACATCCCGGTCACGCCCCAGAAATAGCAGCGAGCCCCGGACCGTGGGAGACGGTCCGGGGCTCGAACGCTTTGGGTTACTGCTGCGCGCTGCGGCTCGGGAGGCGGGTCAGTGCGTACACGCTGTACGCGCCGCCTGGCTCAGGCTCGTAGCGGTGGCGTCGCTCAGGCGCTGGCGTTACGCGCCCGGTTGCGGGCGGCGCGGCGCTTCATGGCGCGACGCTCGTCCTCGCTGAGGCCACCCCAGACGCCGGAGTCCTGGCCGGACTCGAGCGCCCACTGCAGGCACTGCTCCATGACGGGGCAGCGTCGGCAGACAGCCTTGGCTTCCTCGATCTGCAGCAGCGCAGGACCGGTGTTGCCGATGGGGAAGAACAGCTCGGGGTCTTCCTCACGACAAACGGCGTTGTGACGCCAGTCCATGGCTGCTACCTCTCCTTGGTGTTGCATGCAGGTTGCTTGTGAATGTGAACGCTTTCACGAATCCCTCAACAAGTGAAGGGCCGAACGCCAGATGAACTGGTGTGGTCCTGGATTTGAGGAGGGGTTCTGGCTTTCACTGGAGGCCGGTCTTGCGGGCCGTCCCGATCGCCATGTAGAGATTCGCAAACCTCGGCTGCGGATACAACCCCTTCTGGAAAGTTTTTTTTGATTCCTCGGTGTCGGCTAGGTCACAGCCGTACTTCTATGGGGTGGACCCTGGCCCATACGTTCGAGATAAAGGACCGAAGGCCCTTCCACTCACACAATCACACGCAGTGCACGACGAACGCCTGTGAACGTCACGCTGCTGCGCAGACCCAGGTGGTCACCGTCCATCTGGAAGGGCAGCGGGACCTTCGAATGCAAGGCGAAGTCGGTCAGGTCGTGCAGGGAGAGGGCGTGCTTGCCATGCGGACCGCGCTCCGGGCTGGAGGTCAGCAGCTGGGTCGCGTAACGGGCCACCGAGGCCGTCGACAGCCGGCTCAGCGCGAGCACGTCGAGGGCCGTGTCGAAGGACGCCGCGGGTGACGCGTACACGGGGCGATTGCCCAGGTAGGTCCAGGGGGCGGTGTTGCAGACTATCGACAGGGAAAGATCGTGGACCGGGTCGTGCCCCGGGCGCTCCAGCGTGATCACACCGCGCCTCCGGTGCGGCTCGTCCAGGAACTGGCGCATGGCCTGCCGGATGTAGAGGGCGTGCGTCGATCTCCTCCCGCGCTCCCGCTGCTGTTCGACCCGGCCGATCACCCCCGCGTCGAACCCCAGACCGGCACAGAACGTGAACCAGCGGGCCGGAACCGACTCGTCCTCGGTGCCCGGCGTACCCGCCGCGAGGCCGAGACCGACCGTGCGGTCGCGCCTCTCGCGCAGCGCGTCCAGCAGCGCGCCCGTCGCCTCGACGGCGTCGTTCGGCAGCCCCAGCGCGCGGGCGAAGACATTGGTGGACCCGCCGGGCACGACCGCGAGGTGCGGGAGCCGGTCGGGATCCGGGCCGTGGTGCAGCAGACCGTTGACGACCTCGTTGACGGTGCCGTCGCCGCCGAGGGCGACGACCAGCTCGACGTCCCGGGACTCGGCGGCCCGCCGGGCGAGGTCGCGGGCATGGCCCCGGTACTCCGTCGTGACCGCCTCCAGCTTCATCTCGCTGGCCAGCGCGTGGATCAGTACGTCACGGGTGCGGGCACTGGTGGTGGTGGCTGCCGGATTGACCACGAGAAGTGCGCGCATGCCCGCCAGGTTACCTACCGCGCGGTACCGGGGCCCAGCCCCGGCCCGGTCCGTGGACAGGACCGGCCGTTACCCTGCGAGGGTGAGCAGTACGGAGCAGACACCCGCCGACACCTCCCCTTCCGCCTCGCGTCCCGCCCGGGTCACCGCCGCCGCGGCCGTGGCCGGGCTGGAGGCGCTCGCCCTGTTCGCCGGGGGCGTCTACCTGCTCGTGACGAGCCTCACGGGCCGCCCCGACGACCTGACGCAGGCGCTGACGGGCGGTGCCACGCTCATCGCCCTCGGCCTGATCCCGCTGCTGGCCGCGCGGGGACTGCTGCGGTGCCGCAGCTGGAGCCGCGGCCCGGCGATCATCACGCAGCTGATGGCCCTGCCGGTGGCCTGGACGCTCCTCCAGGCGTCGAGCGCCGCGATCCCGGCCGGTATCGCCCTCGCGGCCGCCGCCGTGACCGGGCTGGTACTGCTGGTCCACCCCGCGACCACCCAGGCGCTGGGCATCCGTCCCCGCGCCTGAAGCCGTCCCGAGGGCCCCGGCGCGGTGCGGAGCCGTCCTACTCCTCGACCAGCAGCTTCTCGCGCAGCTGCGCCAGCGTGCGGGCCAGCAGGCGCGAGACGTGCATCTGTGAGATGCCGACCTCCTGGGCGATCTGCGACTGGGTCATGTTGCCGAAGAAGCGCAGGAGCAGGATGCGCTTCTCGCGCGGCGGGAGGTCCTCCAGCAGCGGCTTGAGGGACTCGCGGTATTCGACGCCCTCCAGCGCCTCGTCCTCCGAGCCGAGGGTGTCGGCGACCGCCGGGGACTCGTCGTCCGTGTCCGGGACGTCCAGGGACAGCGTCGAGTACGCGTTGGCGGACTCCAGGCCCTCCAGGACCTCCTCCTCCGAGATGCCGAGACGCTCGGCGAGCTCGTGCACGGTCGGGGAGCGGCCGTGCAACTGGGAGAGCTCGGCGGTGGCCGTGGTCAGGGAGAGGCGCAGCTCCTGGAGGCGGCGCGGCACCCGCACCGCCCAGCCCTTGTCGCGGAAGTGGCGCTTGATCTCGCCGACGACCGTGGGTGTGGCGTACGTGGAGAACTCCACGCCCCGGTCGGGATCGAATCGGTCCACGGACTTGATCAGGCCGATGGTGGCGACCTGCGTCAGGTCGTCCAGCGGCTCCCCGCGGTTGCGGAACCGGCGCGCGAGGTGCTCGACCAGCGGCAGATGCATCCGTACGAGCCGATTGCGCAGCTCGGCCCGCTCGGGCGAGCCGTCGGGCAGCGTACGAAGCTCGATGAAGAGTGCTTTCGCGCCACTGCGGTCGTTCGGATCGTGGTGGTTCTTCTTCTGCTGCTGCTGCTCGTTCATCCGGTCCGCCCGCTCATCCAAAAGACCGTCCACCGGGTGCGGCCGCGCCTGCTGTTCCGGGATCGAGCTCAGTGCCCGTGGGCCGCGCTCCTCGTCTCGCACCGGACCGTCCCCGTTCCTCACGCCGGCCCGGGTCCCGCGCCGCGCTGTTTGTACAGGCTGATGGAGACCGTCCGGTCGTCGGCGACGGACGAGTCGACCTTGCCGGCCAGTGCCGAGAGCACCGTCCAGGCGAACGTGTCGCGCTCCGGCGCCCTGCCGTCGGTCGTGGGCGCCGAGACCGTGACGTCCAAGGAGTCGTCGATGAGGCGGAACACACAGCTCAGGACCGAGCCGGGCACCGCTTGCTGGAGCAGGATCGCGCACGCCTCGTCGACCGCGATGCGCAAGTCCTCGATCTCGTCGAGGGTGAAGTCCAAACGCGCCGCCAAGCCGGCCGTGGCCGTACGCAGCACGGACAGGTAGGCACCCGCAGCGGGCAGCCGGACTTCCACGAAGTCCTGGGTCCCGGGCTCGCCTGCGATCTGGGACACCCTCACCTCCAAGGTGGCACAAGCTCTTTCGGGGCTCGGGGAGGGTAGATCCTCCCCGGAACCGTGCGGTACGCAGGTATGCGTAGTCCGCCGTGACGCTATCGCGATCCATGGTGCCGTGTCGCCGGGACCCCCGGTCCAGCGACTGTCACTCATGGTAAGCACATGGGTACGCTCAGTGGCTAGAGGTCTGCGGGGCCCAATCGCGAGAAACCGACGGAGGGTTGACGTACCCAGACCTCACACGATCGAACCGTCGACAAAGCACCAACGCCACTTCTCCCCGGGCTCGAAGGTCCGCATCACCGGGTGCCCGGTGTCCTTGAAGTGCTGGGTGGCGTGCTGCCCCGCCGAGGAGTCGCAGCAGCCGACGTGTCCGCACTGCAGGCACAGCCGCAGCTGCACCGGATGCATCCCGTCGGACGCGCACTCCGGGCAGGTCTCGGAAAGCGGGCTGGGCTCGGGACGTGGCAGTCCGGCCAGGTGCAGACACTCGCGCATGATTGCCAGGTTACGAGGTGGCCGCCCCCGTGGTGCACCGAGGCGGAGCCTCGGTGGTTGCTGGTGGTGGGTGGTGCCAGGGCGGAACGCCGGGGTGCCGCCCCTGTGGTGTGCCGGGGCGGGGCTTCGGTGGTTGCTGGTGGGGGCGGTGCCAGGGTGGAACGCCTGGTAGCCGTTCCACTCGGAGTGGGGAGACGATGGACGCACTGTCACTGGTGGCGCTGGTCGCGGTGAGCGCCGTGATCGCGGGGGTGGCACGCAGGACGCCGGTGCCGGCACCGCTGCTGCTGGTCGCGGCGGGGCTGGCCGCCTCGTACGTACCGGGAGTGCCGGACTACACCCTGGACCCGCACATCGTGCTGCCGCTGGTGCTGCCGCCGCTGCTGCACACGGCCGCGCTGGACTCCTCGTACCTGGATCTGCGGGCGAATCTGCGGCCGGTCGCGCTGCTGTCGGTGGGCTATGTGCTCTTCGCGACGCTGGGCGTGGGGTACCTGGCCCACCTCATGGTGCCGGACCTGCCGCTGACCGCCGCCCTGGTGCTGGGCGCGGTGATCGCGCCGCCGGACGCGGTGGCCGCCACCGCCATCGCCCGGCGGCTGGGGCTGCCCGGCCGGATCACCACGATCCTGCAGGGCGAGTCCCTGGTGAACGACGCGACCGCGATCACCGCGTTCAAGGTGGCGCTCGCGGCGGCCGTCGGGGAGGGGATCAGCTGGGCCGGGGGGATCGGCGAGTTCGCCGTCGCGGCGCTCGGCGGCATCGGCGTCGGCCTGGTGCTGATGGTGCCCATCCACTGGCTGCGCCGTACGCTGCGCGAGCCGCTGCTCCAGAACACCCTGTCGCTGCTGATCCCGTTCGTCGCCTACGCGGCCGCCGAGCACGTCCATGCCTCCGGCGTCCTCGCCGTCGTCGTGGTCGCCCTGTACCTGGGGCACCGCTCCTGGCAGGTCGACTTCGCCACCCGTCTCCAGGAGGAGGCCGTGTGGAAGATGGTCGCCTTCGTGCTGGAGACGTCCGTCTTCGCGCTGATCGGGCTCCAGCTGCCCCATGTGGTCCGCGAGCTCGGTACGTACGGGACGGGCGAGGCCGTCCTCTACGCGGCCGGCGTCTTCGCCGCGGTCGTCGTCGTGCGGTTCGTCTGGGTCTTCCCGGCCACCTATCTGCCGCGTGCGCTGTCGCGCCGCGTCAGGGAGCGGGAGCCGGGCGTCGACTGGACCGCGCCCGTGATCGTCGGCTGGGCGGGCATGCGGGGCGTGGTGTCCCTGGCGATCGCCTTCTCCATCCCGGTCACTGCGGCGGGGGAGGCCTTCCCCGCGCGGAACCTGGTGCTGTTCCTGACGTTCACCACGGTGATCGGCACCCTGGTGGTGCAGGGCCTCACCCTGCCGCCGCTGATCCGGGCACTGAAGCTGCCCGGGCGGGACACGCAGGCCGAGACGCTGGCCGAGGCACAGGCGCAGAGCGAGGCGTCGCGGGCCGCCGAGCAGCGCCTGGAGGAGCTCCTCGCCGACGAGCGCAACGCACTGCCCCGGCCGCTCGCCGACCGGCTGCGCACGGTCCTGGAGCGGCGGCGCAACGCCGTGTGGGAGCGGCTGGGCGCGGCGAACCCGGTCACCGGGGAGACGGCGGACGACACCTACCGGCGGCTCGCGCGGGAGATGATCGAGGCGGAGCGCGAGGTCTTCGTGCGGCTGCGCGACGAGCGGCGCATCGACGACGAGATGATGCGTACGCTGCTGCGCCGGCTGGACCTGGAGGAGGCGGCCGCCTACCGGGAGGCGGCCGACGGCTGACCGGGGCCGGGCCTGCCGGTGTGCTGGTGAGCGGGATCGGGGCGGCCGGTGATCACTGCCGCGAGGGTCGTTCCGGGCGGGAACGCGCCCTCCTCGGCGAGGGCGACGAGTCCGTACAGCAATTTGGCGACATATATGCGCTCGATGGCGAGTCCGTGCCGCGCCTCGAAGTCGGCGGCGAACGCCTCCAGGGCGGGTGCCGTACGGGCGTAGCCGCCGAAGTGGAACCGCTCGTCGAGACTCCAGTCGCCCGCCGGTCCGCCGAACGCCGCCTCCTGGAGCTCCCGTATCTCCCCGCCCAGGAAACCGCCCTTGAGCACCGGTACGCCGATCGTGCGGCGGCCCCCGCCGAGCCCGGCCGCCAGCCCGGCGAGTGTGCCGCCCGTCCCGCACGCGACCGCCGCCACGTCCACGCCCCGGTCGCCCAGCTCCCGCCCCAGCTCCGTACAACCGCGCACCGCGAGCGCGTTGCTGCCGCCCTCGGGGACGACGAAGCTGTCCGGGGGAGCCTCCCGGAGCAGGCGCTCCAGCACCCGGGGGTCGCCCTTCGCGCGGTACGTGGCGCGGTCCACGAACAGCAGCCGCATCCCGTCCGCGGCGCACCGCGCCAGCGACGGGTTCAGGGGCCGGCCGGCGAGTTCGTCACCGCGTACCACCCCGGTGGTGGGGAAGCCCAGCAGGCGGCCGGCGGCAGCGGTGGCGCGGAGGTGGTTGGAGTAGGCACCGCCGAAGGTGAGGACCGGCCGCCCGGCCGCGGCGGCCAGGTTGGGCGCGAGTTTGCGCCACTTGTTGCCCGGCAGGTCGGGGTGGATCAGGTCGTCGCGCTTGAGCAGCAGCCGCACGCCCTGCCGGGTGAAGCGCTCGTCCTCGACCGGCTCCAGGGGGGAGGGGAGCAGCGGGTCGAGGGAGGACAGGTCGAGCGCGTTCACCCCGCCATTGTCACTTCAGCCGTTCCGCGATGCGTGCCCGCATGGTCTTCATGGAGAAGCCCCGTGGGTCGACCTTGCCCGGCTGCCACTCCAGGTGACCGATGACCGAGCGGGCGGTCCAGCCGTGCCGGCGGCAGATCGCGGCCGCCGCCTTCTCGATGGCCAGCAGTTGGGTTTCGGGCCAGGGATCCTTCCCGTCGCCGAGGTTCTCGCACTCGAATCCGTAGAAGTGGGTGTTGCCGTCGACGTTCGCCTGGTTGTCGTGCGGCAGTGCCTTCTCGGCGATCACGGCGCGCAGTACGTCGCGGTCGCCCTTGCCGGCGTGGTTGGCGCGACCGTATCCGACGAGGTGGACGCAGCCGTCCTTGGTGATCACCCCGTGACAGAGCGGACCGGGCAGTCCGGGGCGGCCCTCCTGGCAGAGGCGGACGGTGTGGTCCCTGCCCTTGGTGACGGTGTGGTGGATCATCACGCCGTGGACGGGGCCCCAGGGGCCCTTGTGGTTGCGGTTGTGGGTGCGCCAGTCGCCGACCTCGGCGACGGTGAGGCCTTCGTCGCGCAGCGCGTCGAGAAAGCCGTTCGCGGACATGGGTGGGGCCATGCCGCCTCCTTCGTGGTTGTGCCTACCGCGGTAGTACCCGAAGGGCGGGAGGCGCCGCTCGTGTTCGTACGACGTGCGAGCCGATCCGGACAGGCGCGCCTGGGGCTCCAGAGGGTGAGGGAAACGCATGTCATGCCCCGTGAGTGAAGATCCAGTCTCGCTCATTCGTGTAATGGCGCCACCACGGAGTGTGCTGAAAGGCTTTTCCTCCGAAGGTCTGACCGTGATCGAGAGGGATGTTCATGTCGGTTGGTTCGGTTGGCGAGGAAATCCGCGCGGAACAGGCGTCGCCGCAGCAGAGTCTCGGTACGGCGGCCGCGCGGAACCTGGCGACCACCACCAAGTCGGTTCCGCAGATGCAGGAGATCACCTCCCGGTGGCTGCTGCGGATGCTTCCGTGGGTGCAGGTACAGGGCGGTACCTACCGGGTGAACCGGCGGCTCAGCTACTCGGTGGGCGACGGGCGGGTGACGTTCGTGCAGACCGCCGAGCGGGTCGCCGTGATCCCCAACGAGCTGCGCGAACTGCCCGCGTTGCGCGACTACGACGACGAGGCGGCGCTCACCGAGCTGGCGCAGCGGTGCACGCAGCGGGAGTTCGCGGCCGGTGAGGTGATCGTCGAGGCGGGCGCGCAGACCGACCGCGTCTTCCTGCTGGCGCACGGCAGGGTCGAGCAGGTCGGCACCGGCCCGTACGGCGACGAGGCGGTCCTCGGCGTCCTCGCCGACGGCGCGTACTTCGGTGACGGGTGCCTGGCCGACCGGGACGCCACCTGGGAGTGGACCGCCCGCGCCGCGACCGCGTGCACCGTGCTGGAGCTCACCCGCGCCGACGTGACGAACCTGGCGGAGCGCGCCGAGTCGCTGGCCGGACACCTGGCCGCCCTGGCGTCCCTGCCGCACCAGCGCACCAACAGCCACGGCGAGAAGGCCATCGACCTGTCGGCCGGCCACGTCGGCGAGGCGGTCCTCCCGCACACGTACGTCGACTACGAGGCCTCCCCGCGCGAGTACGAACTCAGCGTCGCCCAGACCGTGTTGAAGGTCCACAGCCGGGTCGCCGACCTCTACAACCAGCCGATGAACCAGACGGAGCAGCAGTTGCGGCTCACCGTCGAGGCGTTGCGGGAGCGCCAGGAGTACGAGCTCATCAACAACAAGGAGTTCGGGCTGCTCTCCAACTGCGACTACGGGCAGCGGCTCCAACCGCACGACGGCGTGCCCAGCCCGGACGACATGGACGAGCTGCTCTCCCGCCGCCGCGGCAACAAGATGTTCCTCGCCCACCCGCGCGCCATCGCCGCCTTCGGCCGCGAGTGCAACAGGCGGGGCCTGGTCCCGGGCTCCGTGGAGGTGGGAGGGCACCAGATCCCGGCCTGGCGCGGTGTGCCGATCTTCCCGTGCAGCAAGATCCCGGTCTCCGAGGCCCGCACGACCTCGATCCTCTGTATGCGTACGGGCGAGGCCGACCAGGGCGTCATCGGCCTCCACCAGACCGGCATCCCCGACGAGATCGAGCCGAGCCTGTCGGTCCGGTTCATGGGCATCGACGAGCAGGCGATCATCTCGTACCTGGTCACCGCCTACTACTCGGCGGCGATCCTGGTGCCCGACGCGCTCGGCGTGCTGGAGAACGTGGAAGTCAGCCGCTGGCGGTGACGCCGCCGTGCGGGACGGCGGACGCCGGCGGGCGGGAAGCCGTGCCGGCGCCGCCCTCGCCCCGGGGCGCGGCCGCCGGTGCGGAGCCGGCGGAGCTGTACGGGTGGCGGGCCCCCGGGACGGCGCCGATCTGCGGCGCACGGCGGACGCCGTGGCGCGGGCGGGCGCGAGTGGGCGCAGGCGGTGGACGCCGTGACGCGGCCAGGCGTGACTGGGTGGGGGCGGAGGGGGCGACCCGATGGCGTGCGTGGGCGTGACTGGGCGCAGGTGGGGGGGCCGACTCCATGGTGCGGGCGGGGCAGCGGTTGTCGTGGCGGTGCCCGACCCGACCGCGGCCGGGCAACTGCCGGCGCCGGATCGCGTTCGTGACCCGGCGTACGCGTCGAGGCGGCGGAACACGCCCGCCCTGTGGACGTTGGTGACTACCGGGCGGGCACGATCCTGTTCACCACCGTCGCCACGACCCGGTCCAGCTCCTCCTCGGAGAGCATCCCCGGCAGCGTGAAGTGCTCCAGCAATACGCCCGTCATGGCCAGGTACAGCACCAGCACGGTGTCGGCGTCACCCGGCAGCCCCGCGTCCAGGTGGAAGCGGGTGTTCTCGTCGAGTTCGGCGCGGACCGCCCGGGTCAGCTCGGCCTGGAGGGCGGGCCGCCGGGTGGCCTCCAGCCGCAGCTCCAGCATGGCCAGGTAGCCGGTCCGTTCCGCCGCGATGCGCTGCACCAGCCACTTCATCAGCTCGGTGACCAGCTCGCGGCTGGGCTCGGGCCGCATCGCCGCGTCCACCTTCTCCGGCGCCGGGACCATCCGCGCGTGGATGCGTGAACCGGCCTGGGTGAGCAGGTCTTCGCGGTTGGCGAAGTAGTTGGACGACGTACCGGCGGGGACCCCCGCCTGGGCGTCCACGGCCCGGAAGGTCAGCCCCCGCGCGCCTTCCCGCGCCAGTACGTCGATGGCGGCGTCCAGTAGCGCCGTTCTGCGTTCCGGGTTCCTCGCCATACGGCGGCCTCCTGAAAGTACTTGCACAACCACTACATCCGGAGCACTATATCCGTCGTGGTTGCGGCGCCGCAGCCCGACCCGACCACCGACCACGGGGGATCTCCGTATGCGCAAGCTCACCTACCTCGTCGCCTGCTCGATCGACGGCTTCATAGGCGACCCGAACGGCGACGCCTCCTCGATGTTCCAGTTCGCCGGGGGCGAGTACCTCGCCTGGTACGAGGCCGAGTACCCCGACGCGCTGCCCGTCGAGGCCCGCACGGCGATCGGGATCGCCGACGCGGAGAACAAGCGCTTCGACACCGTCATCCAGGGCCGCGGCAGCTACCAGATCGGCCTGGACGCCGACATCCCCAGCCCCTACGGGCACCTGCGCGAGATCGTCGCCTCGCGCACTCTGGAGAAGGCCCCCCACCCCAACGTGGAGATCGTCACCGGCGACATCGTCGGCCGGGTCCGCGAGCTCAAGGCGGAGGACGGCGACCTGGGCATCTGGCTCTGCGGCGGCTCACAGATCGCGGGTGAGCTCCTCGACGAGGTCGACGAGCTGGTGATCAAGACCTACCCGCAGGTGTACGGCGCCGGCATGCCGATGTTCGGCACCGGCTTCGCCGTCACCGACTTCGCCCTCGACGGGGTGAAGGCCTTCGAGAACGGGGTCGTGGTGCGGTGGTACAGCCGGAAGCGCTGACCGTCGCCTGTCCGGTCCGCCGAAATCGCCATATCCTGGGGCCATGGGCAGCAGCGAAGGACGCGAGACCGTCCACCGCCCGCAGGCGGGGCCTGAGCGCCAGTGCCCCTCCTGTGGACAGCCTGTGGGTACGGTCCTGAAGCGACGCAAGATCCTCGGCGTGTGGGCCCCCCTGTGGGAGCCCGGGCCATGCCGCAATCGCGCGTGCGCGCGGTACGCGGAGGGTGCGGAGGACGAGCCGGGCAAGAGCGCCAAGACCGGCTGAAGTCCGGCTCCGGGGGTGACCGGCGCACGTCGGAGGCGGTCCTACCGCTACAGTCCGCGCCATGTCATCGGAGTCGACGGAAATCTGGACCGGCTGGTACCGGGACCGCCGCGGAGCGGAAGCGATCGTGATCGCGGCGGACGGGCGGCGGATCGCCACCCGCATCAGGGGCGTGGAGTACGCGGGCGCGCGCCTGGACGCGCTGCGCGCGGCGGAGGAGAACGGCGGCCTGCCCTTGGCCGGCTGCGTACTGGAGTGGGACCTGCCGCTGCCGGTCCTCACCGACGGCACCACCCAACAGGCCACTCTCAGCTGCCTGTTGGCGCTGGGCGAAGCCCTGTCCGACGGCTCACCCGAGCGAGTGGATCTTCAGCTGACCCTGCACTGCGGGGGAGCGGCGTACGACTCGGGCCTCGCCGGCGGCGACTTCGACCAGGCCCTCGACCGCATCCTGCGCCAGCTGCCGCCCGGCACCCGGTTCGGCCGCAAGCTCCTGGAGGGCACCGAAGCCGCCGCCTGACGCCCGGCGGGCCGGACGCGGCTCGCTGCCGGCCCGCCGAGCACGTACGACGCGCTACGAGACGCCGGCCAGGGCGGCCGCCAGGCCGTTCTGCCACAGGCGGTCGACGCGGGCGCGTTCCTGGGCGTTCGGCTGGGCGTTCTGGCACGAGGGGCCAGGGCCGCCGCCGGACATCAGCTCGCTGCACGGGCCGGAGTAGTGGTCGGGCAGCCCGAGGACGTGGCCGGTCTCGTGGGCGGTGACGCGGGTGGAGTTGTAGATCTGGTTCTGCCGGTAGTCGAGGAAGATGTAGCCCCGGCCGTGGCCGTCGGTGCTGGCGTACGAGCCGCGGGAGTCATTGCCCTCGTAGTAGCGGAAGTCCGGGTTGCTGCCCTCCTGGAGCTTCACATTGCTGACGGAGCTGTTCCAGATCTGGGTGGAGCGGGCTATCTGGGTGCGGAAACTCGGGGCGCCCGTCGCCGAGTAGACGACGGTGACGGCCTGCGCACCGGGGTTGGCGGCCCGCTTCTCGGCGACCGACTCCATCACGGCCTCGAAGAAGGCCCGGTTGGCCTTGGCGTCCTCGGCGGAGCCGGCGTACGCGGCGTACGACGACGATGCGGATGCGGATGCGGATGCGGATGCGGGCGCGGGTCCGGATGCGGGCGCGGCGGCGGTGGCGGTCGCGGCCGGTACGGCTGCCAGGGCGGCGGCGAGGCTCAGGGCAGCGGCCAGCGCGGCCTTGGGGTGTCTCATGGGGGGCTCCTCGTGATCCTGAACGGCTGGGTGGGCCGTTCGGTTGGGGAGAGTGTCGAGGAGCCGGTGTCCCGTACGGATGATGCCAACGGGCGATAGCACCGGCGCATCACCCGTCCCTCAACTCCCTTGCCGTATCTGGTGGTACGACCGTCAACCGTCCTACCCTCGGGGCATGGAGCTGGAGGTGAGGCACCTGCGGGCGCTGTGCGCCATCGCGGACACGGGCAGCCTGCACAAGGCCGCCCGCCTGCTCGGCGTCAGCCAGCCGTCCCTGACGACCCAGCTGCGGCGCATCGAACACGCCCTGGGCGCCGAGCTGTTCGCCCGCGAGCGGACCGGGTGCAGGCCCACCCCGCTGGGCCACGCCGTCCTCAGCCGCGCCCGCCCCCTCGTGGCCCAGATGACCCTCCTCGTCACCGAGACCAGGGCAGCAGCCGCCCGCGCCGACGGGGCCCGGCTGCGCATCGGCTCCACCGCGAGCCGGGTGCTGGCGGGCTGGCTGCGCCGGCTGCGGGACCGGCTGCCCGGCACCGACATCACGCTGCACATGGACGTCTCGGCGGGCGCCCTGCTGCGGGCGCTGGCGGCGGGGCAGCTCGACGTGGCCTTCGTCCACGAGGTGGAGGGCTTCCCGCTGCGGGTACCGGAGGGCCTGGAGCGGCGCGTACTGGTCGAGCGCGAGCCGCAGTTCATCTCCATGGCGCGGGACCACCCGGCCGCCGCCGCGCCCGTCGTGGACCTCACCGACCTGGCCGGCGACCGCTGGATGGTCGATCCCACCGTGGACGGCGAGTGGGACGGGCTGCGCCGGGTGCTCGGGGCTGCCGGGATCGACCCTCCGGTCCTGCACGGCGACTACCACACGGCCGCGTCGCTCATCGTGGCCGGCGAGGTCGTGGCGCCGTGCCAGCCGACGTCGGGCCCGCGCGACGACATGGCGATACGTCCGTTACGGGGCGACCCGCTGGCGGTGCGCCTGCTGCTCTACAGCCGCCCCGGAACGGGCACCGGCACCGGCTGCACCGACGCGACGTACGCGGAAGCGGCGTACGCGGAGCTCACCGCCGCCTACCGCGAGGCGGCGCTGCGCACCTCGGCGTACCGGCAGTGGCTGCTGCGCCACGGAAGCCCCCTGGCACAGGCGGCCTGACCCCAGGAAGGCACCCCCCCATGCCCCTCACGCCCCCCACCCTCACCGATGGTGACCTCGTGCTGCGCGCGTGGACCGACGCGGACGTCCCCGCCATGGCCGAGCTGTTCGACGAACCCGCCGTCGCCTACCGCACGCCCCTCGCCTCCCCGTTCGACGAGGCCGCCGCGACCGCGTACCTGTCCATGATCCACCGCACCCGCGCCGACGGCACCCGCCTCCACCTGGCCATCACCAAGGACGGCGGCGCACCGCTCGGCGAAGTGCTGCTGGACCTCACCCAAGGAACCCTCGGGTACGCCGTCGGCGCCGCCCACCGAGGCCAGGGCCTCGCCTCCCGCGCCACCCGCCTGCTGACCGGCCACGCCCACGCGGTGCTCGGCCTGCCGAGGGTGATCCTGCGGATCGAGCCGGACAACGCCGCCAGCGCGGCCGTCGCCCGCGCGGCAGGCTTCCGTCTCACGGACGAGCCGCCCGAGACGGTACGCAGCAACGGCCGCACCCACACGCTCCTCACATGGGCCCATGACGCCCGGCCGGTCGCTACTGCTTGAGGGCATCCAGCGTCGCCCGGGTGTCGGCCTCCAGCATCGCCCGGACCTCATGCTCGGCGGGCGGCGTGGTCTTGTCGTCGGGGCCACCGCCGAACCAGCTCCAGCGCAGCTCGAAGGTGAACCAGCCGTCCCGCACGGCCAGCGTCATGCCGCCGAGCCCGTCCTTGTCCTTGCCGCGCTTCTCGGTCACCAGGTACGCCTCGTCGCCGAAGCCCTCGACGGCCTCGGTCTCGTAGGCGTACGTCTTGTCCGACCTGTCCTCGTGGGACAGCTGGAGCGACGCGAACTCGCCCGCCGGGTCGGTCGCCTTGTGCCACTCGGCCCTGGCGGAGACGTAGATGTTCGCCAGCGAACCCTCGTCGGCCTTCGGGTCCTTGAGGCTGCGGCTGCAGTAGCTCTGGTCTATGCCCTTCTGCCGGGAGGCGAAACGATTGTCCGAGTCGGTCTCCTCCTCCAGCTCGTACCGCTTCCGGAAGGCGTCCAGGGGCGTGCTGTCGCACATGTTCTCCTGGTACCGGTGGCCCGCGAAGTCCGCCTCCGCCCCGCCGAGCGTGCCGGTCGCGAACAGCGACCCCGCCCACACCGCCGACGCCACCACCACGCCCCCGAGCGCCCACAGCCACCCCGGCACCGCCTTGCGCCCGCCCGGACCGGCCCCCGGCGGCACCGGCGGAACCGGCGGCTGGGCCGGACCGTAGAACGGCTGGGACTGGGCGTACGGATTGGGCTGCTGGGGAGGGACGTGCTGGTAGGGGCTCTGCTGGTACGGATTGGGTGTCGACATGGCCGCAGGCTACCGGGGGCCCGACCACCCACCGCCCCGCCGGAACCGCACGATCTACTCGCCCTCGGGGCGGGCCCGTTGCCGACGGACGCCGTCGTCGCGGAGGCGCGGGCCCCGGTCTGCCGGAGGTCCAGCGGCAGCCCCCGCCCGGGACGAGGCGCGGTCCGTTTCCACGACCGCCCGGGCGCCCGGCGAACAGCACCCCACGCCGGAACGCACGGCGGCCCGGCCATGGCGTATTCCGCCGGGCCGGGCCGCCGTTCTGTTCGCTTCGCTGCTCGGGTGGGCAGCTCAGGCCTTCTTGGTCTCCCAGAAGATCTTGTCGATCTGCGCGATGTAGTCCAGCGCCTTCTGGCCCGTCGCCGGGTCGGTCGACGCCTTGGCGGCCGAGAGGGCCTTCAGGGCGTCGTTGACCAGCTGGTGCAGCTCCGGGTACTTCTCGAAGTGCGGCGGCTTGAAGTAGTCGCTCCACAGCACCGAGACGTGGTGCTTGGCGAGCTCCGCGCGCTCTTCCTTGATGGTCGTCGCACGGGCCTGGAAGTGCGGGTCGTCGTTCGCCTGCATCTTCTCCTGGGTGGCCTTGACGGACTCGGCCTCGATACGGGCCTGGGCCGGGTCGTAGACACCGCAGGGGAGGTCGCAGTGGGCGCTGACCTTCACCTTCGGGGCAAACAGGCGGGAGAGCATTGAGCCGTCCTTCCTCGTGATCGTCTTCTCAGGTGGGAGATTACTCCGTGACAGACGGGTTTTCGCGAGTGCCCCCTTGGGCTTACGACAAAAGTCCAGGGTGACCATGGGACTCGTGGAGGAAGGTCCAGGATTGGTCAAGGAAGGTCCAGGAAGGTCCAGGAGGTGTGCCGGATGACGGAGCAGGGGCGCGAGCCCGAGCGGGGGCCGAAGGCGCCGTTCGGGGTCGCGGAGGTGACCGGGCCGTCGATGGTGCCCACCCTGCACCACGGTGACCAGCTGCTGGTGCACTACGGGGCACCGCTGCGGGCCGGGGACGTGGCCGTGCTGCGGCATCCCCTGCAGCAGGACCTGCTGATCGTGAAGCGGCTGGTCGAGCGGCGCGACGGCGGCTGGTGGGTGCTCGGGGACAACCGGGCCGCCGAGGCCGTGGACAGCCGGGCTTTCGGCCCCGTCCCCCCGGAGCTGGTGCTGGGGCGGGTGCGGGCGCGGTACCGGGGGATACGGCCCGGCCGTCAGCGGTCGGTCGGGGTGGTGCTCTCCTGGCTGGTGTCGGCGGTGCGGCCGGTGCTCGCCGACCGTTCCGTCTCCAGGCGCTTGCGGGCGCGGTAGGCGGCGACGTTCGCGCGGGTGGCGCAGCGGTCGGAGCAGTAGCGGCGGGACCGGTTGGTGGAGGTGTCCAGGTACGCGTTGCGGCACGGGGCCGCCTGGCACAGGCCGAGCCGGTCGGCGCCGAACTCGGTCAGGTGGAAGGCCAGGCCCATGGCGGCGATCGCGGCGTACCCGGCGGTCGCGTTGGACGGGTGGTCCGCGAGGTGCATGTGCCAGCGCGGGCGGCCCTCGTCGTCGAGGGTTTCGTGGCCGGAGATCTGCGGGCTGACCGGGAACTCCAGCAGCAGCGAGTTGAGCAGGTCCACGGCGTGTGTCTGGTCGCCCGCGTCGGCCGCGGTGAAGACCGCCCGCAGCCGTGTCCGTACCGAACGGAACCGGGTGACGTCCGCGTCGGTCGCGCGCCGCGCCATCTGCGATGCCTCGCCGAACAGTTCGCGGACCGCGTCCACGGAGGTCAGGGAGTCCTTGTTGCGCGCCGGCTCCTCGGTGTTCACCAGACGTACGGCATAGTCCGAGTAATAGGCCAGTTCCACTTGTAGTCCTTACGGCGGCGGTCTAGGGTCGGGAACAGAACGAGTAACAGACGGGTCTGATACGAGGGTATTACGGAGGTCGCGGTGACGGAGACGACTGCGGGAACCGACTGGCGTGCCTGGCAGGACAGCTGGGACCGGCAGCAGGAGTGGTACATGCCCGACCGCGAGGAGCGGTTCAGGGTCATGCTCGACATGGTCGAGGCGTTCACCGGCCCCGCGCCGAGGGTCCTCGACCTCGCGTGCGGTACGGGAAGTATCACGAAGCGGCTGTTCGACCGGTTCCCGGACGCCGTCAGCACCGGTGTCGACCTCGACCCCGCGCTCCTCGCCATCGCCGAGGGGTACTTCGACGGCGACGACAGGGTGACCTTCGTGAGGGCCGACCTCACGGACCCGCAGTGGGTCCGGGCGCTGCCGTACGACTCGTACGACGCCGTCCTCACCGCCACCGCCCTGCACTGGCTCCGCGTGGAGCCGCTGGCCACGCTGTACGGGCAGCTCGGCGGGCTCGTCCGCGAGGGCGGCGTGTTCATGAACGCCGACCACATGCGCGACGAGTCCACGCCCCGCATCAACGCCGCAGAGCGCGCCCACCGGCACGCCGCGATGGACCGCGCCAAGGAGTCCGGCGCCCTCGACTGGGCCGCCTGGTGGGAACTGGCCGCCAAGGACCCGGTCCTGGCCGCTCCGACGGCCGAGCGGTTCGCGATCTACGGCGAGCACGCCGAGGGCGACACACCCTCCCTGGACTGGCACGCGCGCACCCTCCGGGAAGCCGGGTTCGCCGAGGCGAGGGCGGTGTGGTCCTCGCCGTCGGACGCGCTGGTGCTGGCGCTGAAGTAGCCGAGCCACGGGAAGGGGCGGTACGGGATGACCCGTACCGCCCCTTCAAGTGTCAGCTACAGCGCCTTTACAGCACCTTCGACAGGAACGCCTTCGTCCGGTCGTGCTGCGGGTTGGTCAGGACGTCACGCGGGTGGCCGGACTCGACCACCACACCGCCGTCCATGAACACCAGGGAGTCGCCGACCTCACGGGCGAAGCCCATCTCGTGCGTGACGACGACCATCGTCATGCCCGATTCGGCCAGGTCCCGCATCACGTCCAGCACGTCGCCCACGAGCTCCGGGTCGAGCGCCGACGTCGGCTCGTCGAAGAGCATCAGCTTCGGCTCCATCGCCAGCGCCCGGGCGATCGCCACACGCTGCTGCTGGCCGCCGGAGAGCTGGGAGGGGTAGTTGCCGGACTTGTCGCCCAGCCCCACCCGGTCCAGCAGCTTCAGTGCCCGCTCGCGGGCCACGGCCTTGGACTCGCCCTTGACCTGGACCGGGGCCTCCATGACGTTCTCGACCGCCGTCATGTGGGGGAACAGGTTGAAGCGCTGGAAGACCATGCCGATGTCCCGGCGCTTGAGGGCGACCTCGCTGTCCTTCAGCTCGTACAGCTTGTCGCCCTTCTGGCGGTAACCGACCAGCTCGCCGTCGACGTACAGGCGGCCGGCGTTGACCTTCTCCAGGTGGTTGATGCACCGCAGGAAGGTCGACTTGCCCGAACCGGAGGGACCGATGAGGCAGAACACCTCACCCGGCGCCACCTCCAGGTCGATGCCCTTGAGAATGTGGGCCGCGCCGTAGGACTTGTGCACGCCCTCGGCCTTCACCATGGCGGTCATCGCGCCACCTCCGGGCGTCGCAGGGTGGACAGATTGGCCTTGACCTTCTGCCATGGGGTCTTGGGGAGATCGCGCAGCGAACCGCGGGCGTAACGGCGCTCCAGGTAGAACTGGCCGACGCTGAAGATGCTGGTCAGCGCCAGGTACCAGAAGGAGGCCACGAAGAGCATCTCCATCACCGCGTACGTACGGCCGGAGACGATCTGCGCGCTGCGGAGCAGGTCGGGGTACGAGACCACCGCCACCAGCGACGAGGTCTTCAGCAGGTTGATGAACTCGTTGCCGGTCGGCGGGATGATCACCCGCATCGCCTGGGGCAGCACCACGCGGCGCATGGTCTGCGTCTGGGTCATGCCGAGCGCGTGCGCGGCCTCGGTCTGGCCCTCGTCGACCGACTGGATGCCGGCGCGGACGATCTCCGCCATGTAGGCGCCCTCGTTGAGGCCCAGTCCGAGCAGCGCCACGACCAGCGGGGTCATGACGTCCGTCATCTCGTCCTTGTAGATGAACGGGATCTCGAAGATGGGGAAGATCAGCGCGAGGCTGTACCAGAGCAGCAGCTGGACGTAGACCGGGGTGCCGCGGAAGATCCAGATGAAGAGCCAGGAGACACCACCGGTCACCGGGTTCTTCGACATCCGCATCACGGCGAGCACGACGCCGAGTACGAGGCCGATGACCATCGACACGACGCTGATCATCAGCGTGCGGCCCATGCCGGCGATGATGTCGCCGTCGGTGATGTAGTCGCCGACCGTCGCCCAGTTGACGTTGCCGCCGGCGAAGGCGGAGATCAGCCAGACCAGGATGGCGAGCACGAGCGCGCCGCTGACGTAGCGCCCGTAGTGGCGGACGGGGATCGCCCGGATCGGCTCGGCGGCGTCGCCGTCCTCCTTGGCGATCCGGGGCGTGCGCCCGGACCCGCCGGCGTCCCCGGCGGCGGGCTCCTTGGTGAGGGTCGCGCCCTTGGCGTCCTCCGGGGCCTTGTCCGCCGTGGGCTTCGCCTCGGGCTCCGCCTTGGTGGCGGTGACCTCGGGCTCCGCCTTGTCACCGGCGGGGGCGGTCTCGGCGGCCGGGGACTTCTGGAGGGCTTCCACGGCGTCGGCGGCGGCAGCAGCCGTCGCGGTCGCCTCGGCCGCCTCGACGGCCTTGGTCGCCTTGCCGGCGTCGGTCGTCTCCGGGGCGTCGGCGGCCGGAGCCGCCTCGCCGCCCTCGGCCGGGGTCGCGGTCGGGACCGCCCGGGTGTCCTCGGCGGGGGCGGAGGACGCGGCGGTCTCCGGGGCCTGCACGGCCTTCACGGCGTCCGCCGCTGCGGCGGCCGTCGCGGTGGCCTCGGCCGCCTCGGTGGCCTTGGCGGCGGCCGTCGTGCGCTTGGCCGGGGCCTTCTTGGCCGTGCCGGCGGTGGTCGCCTTCTTGGCCGTCGCCGTCTTCCGCGTGGCGGTGGTCTTCTTGGCGGCCGTCTTGCGGGGCGCGGCGGCCTTCTTGGCCGCCGTCTTCCTCGGGGTCGAGGCCTTCTTCGCGGCGGCGGGCTTCGCCGTGCCGGCGCCGGTGTCCTCCGATGGGGTGTCGGAGGACCCCGGGGTGAGCTTTTCAGTCACGATGACTGCCTTTCACAGAGCGCGGGTGGATCACTTGCCGCCGTTGATGACGGCCTTGTCGATCGCGCTCTGCGAGGCGCCCCACTTGTCCAGGATCTTCTGGTACGTGCCATCCGCGATGATCGCGTCGAGGGCTTCCTTGATCGCGTCACGCAGCTGGGTGTTGCCCTTGTCCACGGCGATGCCGAACGGGCCCGCGTCGACCGGCTCGCCGGCGACCTCGAAGGCCTTGCCCGCGTCCGCGGTCTTCGCGACGTGCACGGCGACCGGGTAGTCGTTCAGGTCGGCGTCCGCGCCGCCCGACTTCACGCGCACCTGCGCCTCGGCGTCCGTGTCCGGGGTCTCGATGGCGATCTTGGGCTTGCCGTCCTTCTCGCACTTGGCGGACTGCGCCTTGGCGGCGTCCGCGTACGTCGTGCCGAGCTGGACCGCGACCTTCTTGCCGCACAGGTCGTCGAGGGTCTTGATGCCCTTGGGGTTGCCCTTCTTGACCAGGATGGCCGTGCCGGACTGGAAGTAGTCGACGAAGTCGACGCCCTTGCCGGTCTTCTTGCCCTCGTCCAGGCCCTGCTGGCGGTCCTTGTTGTCCGTCATGCCGGACATCACGATGTCGACGCGGCCCGAGTACAGGGAGCCGACCAGACCGTCGAACTTGCCGTTCTCGAACTTGAACGTCACGCCCAGCTTCTTGCCGAGCGCCTCACCGATCTCCGGGTCGATACCGACGATCTTGTTGCCCTCCATGGACTCCATGGGGGCGTATGCCGCATCCGTGCCGACCTTGATGACACCGGACTTCTTGTACTTCTCGGGCAGCTTCGCGAAGAGCGGGGCCGAGCTGCCCTGGGAGGTGGCGCCCGATTCCTTCGCCTTGCCGGCCTCGGTCTGGTCGCCACAGGCGGTCAGCAGCATGGAGCCGGCGACCGCGATCGCGGCGACCGCGGCTATCCGGGGCGTCCGGGACGTCCGGGTCTTCGCGGCGGTCGTACAGCGGGTGGTGCTTGCGGTCATGGTCGGGTTCCTCCGGCGGGTGAGGGAGTTGCCAAAGCGGTCGCGCACGCACCATCGGGTGCCTCGACCGCGTGTGATTACGGCATCTTGCCATTCGGACTAGCCCAAACAGGGGGCCGCGCATGTCAAAATCGGGTAACGGGACACCCCCGAACCCCAACAGGCCGGTACATCAGGGCCGGACCTTCTACGGGGTTGCCTTCTTCCGGCCGGAAAATCTCCGGTTGATCTCGTTATTCGGACGCGATAGCGGTCGCAAATCGGCCTGCAACGGACTTGTCCAGAAATTCAGCTATGAGTCATGTCACCGGATTCCGGCTGTGGCCGGGGTCAAGGCTCATATGAGATACCGACTCGTCGACAGAGCGGTCCGTCCGGTAAGAAGGATCCTTACACCCCTCATCCGGGGCTCAGGGCGCGTGTGCGGCGCGCCCGACGCGTACGTACCTCTCCCTGCAAGGGCGGGCCAACCGCCTCGCGCAGGCACGGACGCGGTGCCCGCCCACCCCTCCTCAACCAGGAGTGGCCACCCTCGAACGAAATGACTTAAGGGGTCAACAAATGGCAGCGGAGATCGTCAATCCTCGCAGCGACAGTGACAACAGCACCGGGAGTGCATCCGACGAGCCCTTCGATCCGGCGTTCGCGCTGCATCGCGGCGGCAAGATGGCCGTGCAGGCCACGGTTCCGATCCGCGACAGGGACGACCTGTCCCTCGCGTACACGCCGGGCGTCGCCAAGGTGTGCAGCGCCATCGCCGAGCGGCCGGAGCTCGTGCACGACTACACCTGGAAGTCCCAGGTCGTCGCCGTCGTGACGGACGGCACGGCCGTGCTCGGACTCGGTGACATCGGCCCGGAGGCGTCCCTCCCGGTCATGGAGGGGAAGGCGATCCTCTTCAAGCAGTTCGGCGGCGTGGACGCGGTGCCCATCGCGCTCGCCACGACCGACACGGACGAGATCGTGGACACCGTCGTCCGCCTCGCGCCGTCCTTCGGCGGCGTGAACCTGGAGGACATCTCGGCGCCCCGGTGCTTCGAGATCGAGCGCAAGCTCCAGGAGCGGCTCGACATCCCGGTCTTCCACGACGACCAGCACGGCACCGCCGTGGTCACCCTGGCCGCCCTGCGGAACGCGGCGAAGCTGACCGGCCGCGGTCTGGGCGACCTGCGCGCCGTGATCTCCGGCGCCGGCGCGGCCGGTGTGGCCATCGCCAAATTCCTGCTGGAGGCCGGCCTCGGCGACGTGGCGGTCGCGGACCGCAAGGGCATCGTCAGCCGGGACCGCGAGGACCTCACGCCGGTCAAGCGCGAGCTCGCCGAGCTCACCAACCGCGCCGGGCTCACCGGCTCCCTGGAGAGCGCGCTGGCCGGTGCGGACGTCTTCATCGGCGTCTCCGGCGGTACGGTGCCGGAGCCGGCGATCGCGTCGATGGCGCCGAACGCCTTCGTCTTCGCGATGGCCAACCCGAACCCGGAGGTCCACCCCGACGTCGCGCACAAGTACGCGTCGGTCGTGGCCACCGGCCGGTCGGACTACCCGAACCAGATCAACAACGTGCTCGCCTTCCCCGGCATCTTCGCGGGCGCGCTCCAGGTGCGGGCGTCCAGGATCACCGAGGGCATGAAGATCGCCGCCGCCAACGCGCTGGCGGACGTGGTCGGTGACCAGCTGGCCGCCGACTACGTGATCCCGTCGCCGTTCGACGAGCGGGTCGCCCCGGCCGTCACGGCCGCCGTGGCCGCCGCCGCTCGCGCGGAGGGCGTCGCCCGCCGCTGACACCCGGCTGCCGGTGCCTGCCGAGAAGGGCCCCGTCCCCTCCCCCTCGGGGTGTGGCCGGGGCCCTTCCGCGTCCCTGGGCCTTGGACTTTCCGCACGGGTCCTTGGACCGCCCGCGCAATGTTCGCCGCCGCTCTTCCGGAGGTTCATGTGGGGCTGCTGTGATGCAGCGCGCCAGGCCACCCCACGGAACAACAGCACACAGGAGGCGCGCGTGAATCTGGTCGTCAACGGGGACGCCGAAAGCGGTCCGGGAGGTACCGCCGATCCCGTCGGGACCGTCACCGGCTGGCGGGTCGTGCAGGGCGCGCCCGCCCTCATCGCGTACACCCTCGGCGGGGGATACCCCACCGCCTCCGACCCGGGTCCCGCCCAGCGCGGGAGCCGGTTCTTCTCCGGCGGGAACTCGCCCCGCACCGCCCTCCTCCAGGACATCGCCCTGCCCGCCACCGGGACCACCGGCCACGCGGCCGTCGACGCCGGCCAGGTGCGGTACGCGGTGAGCGCCTGGCTCGGCGGCTACGCGACCCAGGAGGACGGCGCCCGGCTGTCGGTGGAGTTCCGGGACGGCAAGGGCACCCCGGTGGCGCTGAGCGTGCTGGGGCCGGTGACGGCGGGGGAGCGCAACGGGCGCACGGGGCTGCTGGAGCGCAGGGCGGGGTCGCTCGTCCCGCCCGGTGCCCGCACCGCGCGCGTACTCCTCGTGCTCACCCGTACCGGCGGCGGCACGTCGAACGACGGTTACGCGGACGGGATCACGCTCACGCTCACGGGGGTACAGGCATGACGCTCGACCGACGCAACCTGCTCAAGGCCGCCGGCGCCGCCGGTGCCCTGAACCTCGTGTGGCCGCTCAGCGCCGGCCTCTCGCCCGCCCAGGCGCGTGAGGCCGCCGAGGCGCTCGGCGCCGACTACGACCCGGCCCCCTTCACCCTCGGTGTCGCCTCCGGTGACCCGCAGCCGACCGGCGTCGTGCTGTGGACGCGCCTCGCGCCCGAGCCGCTCGCCGCCGAGCAGCAGCTGCCCGAGGTCGTCGAGGTCGAGTGGGTGGTGGCGGAGGACCAGGCGCTGAGCCGGGTCGTGGCCCGGGGCAAGGCCCCCGCCTCCGCGACGCTCGGCCACAGCGTTCACGTGCCGGTGAGCGGGCTGAGTGCCGGACGCCACTACTGGTACGCCTTCAAGGCCCTCGGCAAGACCAGCCGGGTCGGCAGGACGAAGACCGCACCCGTGGGCGCCGTCTCCCGCGTACGCTTCGCCGCCGCCAACTGTCAGGCGTTCCACGACGGCTACTACGCCGCCCACCGGGGCATCGCCCGCGAGAACGTCGACTTCGTCGTCCACCTCGGCGACTACATCTACGAGCACGGCCCCGTCGGCGGCGACCACGTGCGCGACCACGACACACCCGCGATCCTCACCCTCGCCGACTACCGCCGCCGCCACGCCCTCTACAAGGGCGACGCCTCCCTGCGCGAGGCGCACGCCGCCCACCCGTGGTTCCTCACCTGGGACGACCACGAGGTCGTCAACGACTACAGCGGTACGGGCGGCGGGGCGCCGTTCATGCAGCGGCGGGCGGCCGCGTACCAGGCCTGGTACGAGAACATGCCGCACCGCGACAACTCCGCCACGGCGGCGTTGCCCGACCCGGAGATCCACCGCGTACGCCGCTGGGGCGACCTGCTGGAGCTGACCGTCCTCGACCTGCGCTCGTACCGCTCCGCACAGAACCTGCCGAACGGCACCATCCTGGGCGCCGAACAGAAGTCCTGGCTCAAGGGGACCATCGACCGGGCGCCCGACTCCTGGCACGTGTGGGCCAACTCGATCATGCTCAGCCAGCTCCGGGGCCGGCCGGGCGGCTCGTACATGTTCACCGACCAGTGGGACGGCTTCCTCGCCGAGCGCAAGGAGGTCCTGAACCACGTCCACACCAGTGGCCTCGAAGACCTCGTCGTCATCACCGGCGACTGGCACTCGGCGTTCGTCGACGACATCCGCACGGACTTCGACGACACCTCCTCGCCGCTCGTCGGGACGGAGTTCACGGCCCACTCGGTCACCTCGGGCGCCTACTCCGCCGACTGGAACGCGACCAACGGCCCCCTCATGGGGAAGGCCAACCCGCACCTGAAGTACTTCGAGGGCAACCGGTACGGCTACGACGTGTACGAGGTCACGCCGCAGCGGTTCAGCGCGCACATGCGGGTGATCGCCGACCGCCGCGACCCGGTCTCACCCGTCTCCACGCTCACCACCTTCCACGTGGACCGGGGAAGGACGGGTTCGTACGAGGACCCGGCCACCAAGAACAGCCCCGCCCAGTGGCGCCGGGACTGACCGCGGCCGACCGGGACTGACGTACGTCACACCGGTGTGCGGTACCGCCGCGCACCGGTGTCGTCCTATGGTCAAGGTCATGTTCGCTGCCTACGCCGCCCGAATCGACCGCGACCAGCCCCTGAACGGACTTGAGCTGGGCGAACGCCCCGCCCCCGAGGTCCTTCCCGGCTGGACCACCGTCACCGTCAAGGCCGCCTCCCTCAACCACCACGACCTCTGGTCGCTGCGGGGGGTCGGGCTGGGCGAGGACAAGTTGCCGATGATCCTCGGCTGCGACGCCGCCGGCCTCGACGAGGACGGCAACGAGGTGGTCGTCCACTCCGTCATCGGCCAGACCGGCCACGGCGTCGGTCCGAACGAGCCCCGCTCCATCCTGACCGAGCGCTACCAGGGCACGTTCGCCGAGAAGGTCGCCGTCCCCGCCTGGAACGTACTGCCCAAGCCGAAGGAGCTGTCCTTCGCAGAGGCCGCCTGCCTGCCGACCGCGTGGCTCACCGCGTACCGCATGCTCTTCACCAACGCGGGCGTACGCCCCGGCGACTCGGTCCTCGTGCAGGGCGCGGGCGGCGGGGTCGCCACGGCCGCGATCGTCCTGGGCAAGGCGGCCGGGCTGCGGGTCTTCGCCACCAGCCGCGACGAGGCCAAGCGCAAGCGGGCGATCGAGCTGGGCGCGGTCGAGGCGTACGAGCCGGGCGCGCGGCTGCCGCAGCGGGTGGACGCCGTGATCGAGACCGTCGGCGCGGCCACCTGGTCGCACTCGGTGAAGTCGCTGCGCCCGGGCGGCACGCTGGTGATCTCGGGCGCCACGAGCGGCGACCGGCCCTCGCACGCCGAACTGACCCGGATCTTCTTCCTGGAGCTGAAGGTCGTCGGCTCGACGATGGGCTCCAAGGACGAGCTGGAGGACCTGCTCGCGTTCTGCGCGGCGACGGGCGTCCGGCCGGTGATCGACGAGGTGCTGCCGCTGGACCGGGCCCGGGAGGGCTTCGAGAAGATGGCCACCGGTGACCTCTTCGGAAAGATTGTCCTCACCACCTCTTGATGGTCCGTCAGTTCCGCTGATGGGATCTCCGGCACTGTCGACCGTGCCGGAGGTCCCGTCATGCGCACCCTCGCTCTCGCCCTCTCCGCCCTGCTGGCCCTCGCCCCTTCCGCCGCCTCGGCCCCTACGGCCCCCTCGGCCGTCTCGGCCCACGCGGACACCTCGGAGATCCCCCGCCTCACCGACGGCCGGGGCCGCGTCCTGACACTGCGCGGCTGGAACGTCGAGGACAAGACGCACCGCGGTGAGGCGGCGCTGTCCGCCATCACCGAGAAGCACTTCCGCGACATGCGGGCCCAGGGCTTCAACTTCGCCCGGCTGCTGGTCTTCTGGGACGACCTGGAGCCGAAGCGCGGCCGGTACAGCGAGAGCTACCTCCGCAAGATCGAGCGGATCCTGGACTGGGCGCACAAGCACCGCATGTACGTCCTGATCGACGCCCACCAGGACGTCTTCGGCCCGGCCTTCGGCCACCGGGGCATCCCGGAGTGGGCCACCCGCACCGACGGCCTGCCGTTCACCCCGCACCCCGACGACTGGTTCGCCGAGTACTTCGAGCCGGCCGTGCAGCGGGCCTTCACGCACCTGTACGAGGATGGAGACCTGCGGCGCGCCCAGGCCCGGATGTGGCGGGTCCTCGCCGGCCGCTTCGCGCACCATCCGGCGGTGATCGGCTACGACCTCATCAACGAGCCGATGGGCGAGCTGCGCGAGGGCGAGGACCTGCCGACGGCCGCCCGCCGCATCGAGCGCGACCACCTCACGCCCCTGTACAACCGCCTCGCGGACGCGGTCCGTTCGGTCGACGGCGACAACTGGGTGTTCGTCGAGCCGACCCCGATCGTCGGGGAGGGCGTCCCCACGGGCCTGGGCCGGATCGAGGACCACAAGGTCGTCTACGCCCCGCACTTCTACAACACCGCGATGGAGGCGGGCGCGGACTACGACCCCTCGGCGGGCTGGATCGAGTCCTACGAGGCGGCGGTGACGGCGTACCCGAAGGAGTACCGGGTGCCGGTCGTGGTGGGGGAGTGGGGCCCGCTGAACAACTCGCTGCCCAACATGGGCCGTTTCTACCGCGAGGCGCTGACGTCCCTGAACCGCTACAGCTCGGGCTGGGCGGGCTATGTGTGGTGCTACGGCGGTGGGTACTGCGCGGTGGACGGCTCGGGTGCCTGGCGCACCAACAAGGAGCAGACGGCCGCGCCGTACGCGGAGGCGGTGGCGGGCCGGGTGGTCGAGCAGAGCCCGTCCCGGCTGACCTACGTCGCCGGACGCGGCGGCGCCACCGAGCTCTCCCTGCCCCCGAGCCCGAGCGGCTGGCGCGTGGCGGTGGAGGGGCGGGCGTGGCTGGTCCCGAGCCCGGCCGGGCGGGCGGTGGTACGGGCGGTGCCGGGCGCGACGGTCACGGTGTCGGTGTCCCCCGGCGCCACCCGCTGATCGCCCGGGGCCGGGCCCTGTTCCCGTTTCAGCCACGACGGGGTGTCAATTTTGGTTGACAGCCCTTCGGTGTCAACGTAGGTTGACATCATGACCGAAGCGACCGATCTGGCCGCACGCGCGGGCGACCGTGATCCCCGGGTGGGGTTGCGCGCCGTGGCCGCGTTGCGGCGGCTGCTGGAGCAGCTGGAAGCCGTACAAGTCCGAAGTGCCCGGGCCCAGGGCTGGTCCTGGCAGGAGATCGCAGCCGAGCTGGGCGTCAGCCGGCAGGCCGTGCACAAGAAGTACGGGAGGCATTGATGTTCGAGCGATTCACCGAGGCTGCCCGGAACGTCGTCAAGGGAGCCGTCACTCACGCGGAACGGGCGGACGCCGGCTCCGTCACCGAGGAGCACCTGCTGCTGGCGCTGCTGGACCGGGAGGGCACGAGGTCGGCGGTCGCGTTCGGCGCCCTCGGCGTCACCGCCCGGCGCGCCTCGGTGGAGTCCGCCCTGGCGGAGGCGCGGAGGCGCGGCGGCCTGACGCGGGCGGACGCGGACGCGCTGGCGGGCATCGGGATCGACGTGACGGAGATCGTCTCCAAGGTCGAGGCCGCCCACGGGGCGGGCGCACTGGCGGGTGATCGGAAGCCCAAACGCCGGTGGACGGGCCACCGGCCCTTCACCCGCCCGGCCAAGGACACCCTGGAGCAGTCCCTGCGCGTCGCGCTGGGACGGGGGGACCGCCACATCGGCGACGAACACCTCCTCCTCGCCCTGGCGGCCCGCCCGGGCGTCGTCGCGGACGTCCTCGCCGACCACGGGGCGACGTACACCGCGCTGGAGCGGGCGCTCTCCGGCCCGGCCGGCGACGCCCGGGCGAGCTGACCGGCGCCTTCCTCCCCGCCGGTGACGCCTGGGTGGCGACCGGGCTGCGCCGCCCCGGGCGGCGGTTGCGGCGGGGCGCTCAACGGTGAGGCCGTAGCCCACCGGCCCTCGTGCCCGCGGCTCGTCGAACCGGGCCGAGCGGCCCTGCCGTACCTGGCGCCGGAGCGGCTGTGGGGCGAGTCCACGCTCCAGCTGCTCCGTGATGTCGGCGGACAGCCTCATGCCGGGCACCAGGACACCGTCTGGAACGGCCCGGTGTCCGGAGAACGCCGAGGGACGGCAAACACGGCCGGATCGTTCGGCTCCAGGGCCAAGGCCGCACCCGGACGGCCGGCCGCACCGGCCAAGGGCCCGGACGGCACCGACGGGTGCTGCCCGGGCCCTCGCCGTGCGACGGGGACGCCGCCCGGAGGGTCAGTCCCGCGGGTTCTTCAGCAGCGCGACGATGTGGGCCGCCGCCGTGGACAGGTGGCGGCGGGCCTCGGTGAGCTGGGCGGCCGTGACGCCGTGGTCGCGGGCCGCGTCGCGGACGTCGTCGCGGAAGCGGTCCAGCAGGCGCTCCAGGTCGCGGGCCGGGTCGGCCGACGCGTCGCCGGCCTGGGCCCACTCCGGGGTCTCGGCCGCCTCGGGCTTCGTGTACGGGGGCCAGGGCGCCGACGGGGCCGCGCCGCCGAGCAGGCCACCCAGCCGGCCGGCGAGGTCGGCCAGGCCTTCGCCCCGCATCACGTGGTCCTGGACCTGCTGCGCGATCCGCTGCATCTCCTGGCGGGCCCTGTCCTGGGCCTCCTTGGCCTGTCGCCGCGCCGTCTGCGCCTCCTCGCGGGCGCGCCGCGACTCGTCCTTGGCCCGCCGCGCCTGGTCCTTCCACTCCTGCTTGGCCCGGCGCCACGTCGCCCACTCGTCGCCCCCTGGTGGCGGCGTACGCCGCGACTCGCCCGCCGCGGCCCGCATCTCGCGGCGCAGCGTGCCCGCCGCGCCGCGTACGTCGTCGCGGATCTCGGCGGCGAGCTCGGAGACCGAGTCGCGGATCTCCAGCTCCAGGTCGGCCAGTTCGCCGCTGCGGCCGGCGAGCTCCTCGCGCCCGGCGTCGGTGATCGAGTACACCTTGCGCCCGCCCTCGGTGGCGTGCGTGACCAGGCCCTCGGCCTCCAGCTTGGCCAGGCGCGGGTAGACGGTGCCGGCGGAGGGCACGTACAGGCCGTGGAAGCGTTCCTCCAGGAGGCGGATCACCTCGTACCCGTGGCGCGGCGCCTCGTCGAGGAGTTTGAGCAGGTAGAGGCGGAGCCGGCCGTGGGCGAAGACGGGGGGCATGTCAGAGCACCTTTCCGGTGGGGGCTTCGTCCGGTCGGCGCAGCAGCGCGATGGAGCCGGAGACCGTGGTGGCCTTCAGCTTCCCCTTGCCGTCGCCGAGCGTGCCGGTGATCTTCTTGGCGCCCCACTGCCCGGTGACCCGCAGGTCGTCGAAGGCGCTGGAGACGGCACCCCCCGTGGTGTGGGCCTCGACCTGGGCGTTGGCGGGATGGGGCAGCCGGATGGCGACCTCACCGGAGACGGTGGTCAGCCGGATGTCGGTGGGCTCCTCGGCGGGGTCGAGGTCGATGACCATGTCGCCGCTGACCGAGTCCGCCCGTACGGAGGGGCCGGCGCCCTCGACGATCGTGAGGTCGCCCGACACGGAGTTGAAGCGGAGGTCGCCGGTGACCGCCTGGGACTCGACGTTGCCGGAGACGGTGTCGGCGCGGACCGGGCCCGAGAGGCCGACGAGCGTGGTGTCACCGGTGACGCCGCGTACGTCCGTACGCCCCCGGAGGCCCGAGATCACGGCTTCGGCGCCGATGACGCCCACCTCGACGTCGGCGCCCGCCGGGACGGCGAGGGAGACGACGGCGCTGCGGTGCCACCCCTTCGGGTCGAGCCACTTGAGGAAGCCCTTCCAGGGCAGGTCCTCGTAGGCGATGGTCAGGGTGGAACCCTCCTGGACGACGATCAGGGGCGGCCCCTCGATGTCGGAGATCTCCAGCCGTGCAGGGCCCTCGTCGGTGCCCACGACATTGACGGCGCCATGGACGACACGCACGTTGAGCGCTGTCACGGGTGCGTCGTCGAGGGTCAGTTTCGTCGGCTCGCTGACGGACCACTCCGGCATGGGACCTCCCTGGGGCGTGACGCAACATATCGCGTCTCCTGACGGACACGATATATCGCGGACCGGTGAAGTCAAGCGTGCCGAACCTGGACAAATTGCCCTAGCGTATGGCCCATGAACGCGACTTCGCCGGGCGCGCTGCTGTTCTGTCGGACCGATGTGCCGTCCGTACGGCCCCCGGCCCTGCTGTTGCGCGAGCGGCTGCTCCTCGCCCCGGCCGGTCCCGACTGGAGCGTGCTCGTCCCCGAGGGCGCGCCGTGGCGCGAGGGCGCCGAACCGGTGGACCGGGTCGTCGCGGGCTGGGCCGGCGCCCTGACGATCGGTGTGACGTGGCCGGTGGTGGCCCTGTGGTGGGACGCGGACCGCGCGGGGTGCGTCCTCGCGACCGGCTTCCGCCGCCCCGTCGGCTACACCTGGCTGGCGGACGGCACCCCGGTCGGCGAGGACGAGGCCATGCACACCTTCGCCGCCCGCCTCGGGCTCGACCCCGTCCTGGACACCCAGGACCTCGAACCCCTCACCCGCCCCGACCCGCACGCCACCGCCCCGGCCCGCCTGCTGGGCCTCACGGCCGTCCTGAGCCGGCACGGCCTCACCCTCCCGTCGGGCCTCGCCCCCGGCGAACCGGCCACCCACCTGTGGGCGGCCGCCCGGGCACAGGGCGCGGAGCCGGTCGAATGGCAGGGCTGGCTCGACGCCGTACGCACCGAACTGGACGCCGTCGAGAAGGGCGCCCTCGGCCCCTGGATCTGCGGCCCCCGCGCCCGCGCGCTCGCCACGGCCCAACTGGCGGCGGGCGTCCCCCTGCTGGCCTGGGCGCTCACCCGCCGCAGCCCGGGCTGGGCGACGACGGCCGCGCTGCTGATCGCCCAGGGCGCACTGGGCCTCGCCTACGACCGCCTGCGCGGCACGGCGCGGAAGTGACTACTCGTCCTCGTCCTCGTCGTCCAGCCGCGCCAGCCAGGTGGCCAGGCGCTCGACGGGAACCTCGAAGTCGGGGTTGAGGTCGACGAACGTACGCAGCTGCTCGGCGAGCCACTCGAAGGTGACCTCCTCCTCGCCGCGCCGCTTCTCCAGCTCCTCGATGCCACGGTCGGTGAAGTACAAGACGTGCTCCAAAAGGTCAGAACGTTCCCCGTCAGGATATGCACTGCTCACGCCGGAGGGCCCGGCCCGCATCCTTGATGCGCGCCGGGCCCTCCGACTCGTGGAACCGCCGGTCAGGCGTCGAAGACCTCGGCCACCAGCTGGGCCTGCTCGGCCTCGTGGCGCTTCTTCGAACCCACCGCCGGGGACGAGCCGTGCGGCCGCGAGATGCGGCGCAGGCGCTCGCCGTGCGGGATGTCCGCGCCGACCGCCAGGTCGAGGTGGTCGATCAGGTTGAGCGCGATGAACGGCCAGGCACCCTGGTTCGCCGGCTCCTCCTGGGCCCACAGGTACTTCTCGGCGTTCGGGTACTTGGAGATCTCGGCCTGGAGCTCCGCACCCGGCAGCGGGTAGAGGCGCTCGAGGCGGATGATCGCCGTGTCCGTGACGCCGCGCTTCTGACGCTCGGCGTCCAGGTCGTAGTAGACCTTGCCCGAGCAGAAGACGACCTTGCGGACCGCGTTCGCCTCGACCGAGGCGTCACCGATCACCGGGCGGAAGCCGCCGGTGGTGAACTCCTCCGCCTTCGACGCGGCGGCCTTCAGGCGCAGCATCGACTTCGGCGTGAAGACGACCAGCGGCTTGTGGTGCGGGTTGTGCACCTGCCACCGCAGGAGGTGGAAGTAGTTCGACGGCAGCGTCGGCATGGCGACCGTCATGTTGTTCTGCGCGCACAGCTGGAGGAAGCGCTCCGGGCGGGCCGAGGAGTGGTCCGGGCCCTGGCCCTCGTAACCGTGCGGCAGCAGCAGCGTGACGCCGGAGGTCTGGCCCCACTTCTGCTCGGCCGAGGAGATGAACTCGTCCACGACGGTCTGAGCGCCGTTGACGAAGTCACCGAACTGGGCCTCCCACATGACCAGGGCGTCCGGGCGGGCCAGCGAGTAGCCGTACTCGAAGCCCATCGCCGCGTACTCGCTGAGCAGCGAGTCGTAGACGTTGTAGCGGGCCTGTTCGTCGGAGAGGTACTGCAGCGGGGTGTAGTCCTCGCCGGTCTCCTGGTCCACCAGCACCGCGTGGCGCTGGCCGAAGGTGCCGCGGCGGGTGTCCTGGCCGGCGAGCCGGACCGGGGTGCCCTCCATCAGCAGCGAACCGATGGCGAGGGTCTCGCCCATGCCCCAGTCGATCGTGCCGTCGTCGACGGAGGCGGCACGGCGCTGGAGCTGCGGCATCAGGCGCGGGTGCACCTTGACGCGGTCGGGGATGTTGACCTGCGACTCGGCGATCCGCTTCACGATCTCCTGGGAGACCGCGGTGGTGACGGCGACGGGGAACTCGGCCTGCGCCTCGGGGCTGTGCGCCGGGCCGGGCTGCGAGGTGGCCTCGCGGACCTCCGCGAACACCTTCTCCAGCTGGCCCTGGAAGTCCTGGAGCGCCTGCTCCGCCTCTTCCAGCGTGATGTCGCCGCGACCGATCAGCGACTCGGTGTAGAGCTTGCGCACCGAGCGCTTCTTGTCGATCAGGTTGTACATCTGCGGGTTGGTGAACTGCGGGTTGTCGCCCTCGTTGTGACCGCGGCGGCGGTAGCAGATGAGGTCGATCACGACGTCCTTGTTGAACGTCTGGCGGAACTCGAAGGCCAGCCGCGCCACGCGGACCACGGCCTCCGGGTCGTCGCCGTTCACATGGAAGATCGGCGCCTCGATCATGCGGGCCACGTCGGTCGCGTACATCGACGAACGCGACGACTCCGGGGCGGCGGTGAAGCCGACCTGGTTGTTGATGACGATGTGGACCGTGCCGCCGGTGCGGTAGCCGCGCAGCTGCGACATGTTGAGCGTCTCGGCGACGACACCCTGGCCCGCGAAGGCCGCGTCACCGTGCAGGGCGACGGGCAGGACGGTGAAGTCCGTGCCGCCCTTGTTGATGACGTCCTGCTTGGCGCGGACGACACCCTCCAGGACCGGGTCGACCGCCTCCAGGTGCGAGGGGTTGGCGACCAGGGAGACCTTGATCTGCTCGCCGTCCAGGCCGGTGAAGGTGCCCTCGGCGCCCAGGTGGTACTTCACGTCGCCGGAGCCGTGCATCGACTTCGGGTCGAGGTTGCCCTCGAACTCGCGGAAGATCTGCGCGTACGACTTGCCGACGATGTTCGCCAGGACGTTGAGGCGGCCGCGGTGGGCCATGCCGATGACGACCTCGTCGAGGCGCGACTCGGCGGCCGAGTCGATGACCGCGTCCAGCAGCGGGATGACGGACTCGCCGCCCTCCAGGGAGAACCGCTTCTGCCCGACGTACTTGGTCTGGAGGAACGTCTCGAACGCCTCGGCCGCGTTGAGGCGGCGCAGGATCCGCAGCTGCTCCTCGCGCTCCGGCTTGGAGTGGGGGCGCTCGACGCGGTCCTGGATCCACTTGCGCTGCTTGGGGTCCTGGATGTGCATGAACTCGATGCCGGTGGTGCGGCAGTACGAGTCGCGCAGCACACCGAGGATGTCGCGCAGCTTCATCATGGACTTGCCGCCGAAGCCGCCGACCGCGAACTCCCGCTCCAGGTCCCAGAGCGTCAGGCCGTGCTCGGTGATGTCCAGGTCGGGGTGCTTGCGCTGGCGGTACTCCAACGGGTCGGTGTCGGCCATGACGTGGCCGCGGACCCGGTAGGAGTGGATCAGCTCGAAGACGCGCGCGGCCTTGGTGACGTCGTCGTCGTGCGACGCGTCGATGTCCTTGAGCCAGCGGACCGGCTCGTAGGGGATGCGCAGCGACTCGAAGACGTCGTCGTAGAAGCCGTTCTCGCCGAGCAGCAGGTTCGCGACGATACGGAGGAACTCGCCCGACGCGGCGCCCTGGATGACCCGGTGGTCGTACGTCGAGGTGAGGGTCATCACCTTGGAGATGCCCAGCTTGTTCAGGGTGTCCTGCGAGGTGCCCTGGAACTCGGCCGGGTAGTCCATCGAACCGACGCCCATGATGACCGACTGACCGGGCATCAGACGCGGCACGGAGTGCACGGTGCCGAGGCCGCCGGGGTTGGTCAGCGAGACGGTGACGCCGGTGAAGTCGTCCATCGTCAGCTTGTTGTTGCGGGCGCGGCGGACGATGTCCTCGTACGCCTGCCAGAACTCGAAGAAGCCGAGCGTCTCGGCCTTCTTGATGCCCGCGACGACCAGCTGGCGCTCGCCGTTCGGCTTGACCAGGTCGATCGCCAGACCGAAGTTGACGTGCTCCGGCTTGACCAGGACCGGCTTGCCGTCCTTCTCCCCGTAGGAGTAGTTCATCGACGGCATGGCCTTGATGGCCTGCACCATCGCGTACCCGATGAGGTGCGTGAAGGAGATCTTCCCGCCGCGGGCCCGCTTGAGGTGGTTGTTGATGACGATGCGGTTGTCGAACAGCAGCTTCACCGGGACGGCGCGGACCGAGGTGGCGGTCGGCAGCTCCAGCGAGGCGTTCATGTTCTTGGCGACCGCGGCGGCCGGGCCGCGCAGCGGCACGTACTCGGGGCCGGACGGGGCCTCGGTGGCCGGCTGCGCCTTGGCGGCGGCGGGCTTCGCGGCCGGGGCCTTCGCGGCGGGAGCGGGCGCGGCGGGGGCGGGCGCGGCCTTCGCGGCCGGGGCCTGGGCGGCGGGCGCGGGCTGTGCGGCGGGGGCGGCAGCGGCCTGTGCGGGTGCCGCTGCTGCCGGCTGCGCCGGGGTGGCCGGGGCCTGGGCCGGCGCCGGGGTCGCGGGCGCGGTGTTCGCAGCCCCCGCGGCTACGGCACCCTCGCCCGCGGGCTTGTCCGCCGAGCCGGACGAGGCGCCCGGCTTGTAGTCGGCGAAGAAGTCCCACCAGGCACGGTCGACCGAATTCGGGTCCTGGAGGTACTGCTGGTAGATCTCGTCGACGAGCCACTCATTGGCACCGAACGCGGCGGCAGGGTTCGAAGGACCCTGCCCGTCCTGGTCGGTCGAGATACTCGAGTTACTGGGGGACTGAGACGACACGGCGGCAACCGCCCTCTTCCGCTTCACAAGGTGATGGACAGCGGAAATAAAGGCTACGCCTCCCGGGCCGGGACGTGCAGGCCGGGCATGCCATCGTCGCGTAGATCACATCTGAGGGCGTGTTTCGGGGCTGGAAATGGCGGGAAACAAGCGTGGTTGCCCTGCGAATGGGTAGGGGGCGGCGCGGCTGCGGCCCCTGACGGCGCACACCCTCGACCGCGTCCTGCCCATCTCTACGCAGAACGAGCCCCTCCGGTTCGAACCCTACGTCAACCGCGCTGCTGCGGGATCCCTGGAAGAGTGACCTGGATACGGCATCCACGTGCGGATTCGGCCACCCCGATGCGTCCGCCGTGCAGATCGACCGCCCAGCGGGCGATCGCCAGGCCCAGTCCCGTACCGCCGTCGCTGCCCGGGCCGTGGGGTGAGGGGACGCTGCCCCGGTTGAACCGCTCGAAGACCTTGTGCCGTTCCGACTCCGGGATGCCCGGGCCCTCGTCCACCACTTCCAGGTCCAGCGACTCCGGCTGCCGCCCGCGCCGGGCCCGCACCGTCACACGGCCGTGCGGCGGCGAGTGCTTCACCGCGTTGTCGATCAGGTTCGCCACCACCTGGTGCAGCCGCTCGCTGTCCGCGTGCGCGGTCAGCTCGGGCGGCGACACGTCCAGGTGCAGATGCACATCCGTACGGGTGTGACGGCCCGAGCCGGAGTCCAGCCCGCGCTGCGCGGCGGCCAGGTTGGCCTCCTTGAGCACCCCCGACAGGTACGGCCACACCTCGAAGCGCCGCGACCGGAGTGGTACGACACCGTTGTCGAGCCGTGACAGATCCAGCAGCGTCTCCACCAGCCGGCCCAGCCGCTCGGTCTGCTTCAGCGCCGTGCGCATGGTCTCGGGGTCGGCGGCCGAGACGCCGTCCACGACGTTCTCCAGCACCGCGCGCAGCGCCGCGATCGGGGTGCGCAGCTCGTGCGAGACATTGGCCACCAGCTCCTTGCGGTGCCGGTCCACCGCCTCCAGGTCGTCGGCCATGCGGTTGATCGTGCAGGCCAGGTCGCCGAGCTCGTCACGGCGGTCGGCGCCGCGCACCCGGCGGGTGTAGTCGCCGTGCGAGATGGACTTCGCCACCGTGTTCATCTCGTCCAGCGGCGCGGTCAGGCCGTGCGCCACGAACTGGGTGATCAGCAGCGTGGCGATCACGGAGAAGACGGTGATGAAGCGCAGCTCGGTCTCCGTGCGCAGAGCTACCATCAGCAGGCCGGTCGTGATGAAGACCGAGACGACGACGAGTGTGCCCAGTTTGGTCTTGATCGAGATCGAGACCGAGCGCAGCCGGGACCGGAGCGATCTCATGGCGCGGGGGTCTCCAGCGCGTACCCGACACCGTGGACCGTACGGATCCGCTCGGCACCGATCTTGCGGCGCAGCGCCTTGATGTGGCTGTCCACGGTCCGGGTGCCCGACGCGTCCGCCCAGTCCCACACCTCGGCGAGCAGCTGTTCGCGCGAGAGGACCGCGCGGGGCGTGTTCGCCAGGCAGACCAGCAGGTCGAACTCGGTCGGCGTGAGGTGGACGTCCTCGCCCTTGACCCGTACGCGCCGCTGCGCGTGGTCGATCTCCAGCTCGCCGAGCCGCAGTATGCCGCTGCGCGGCGTCACCGCGGCCAGCGCCGCCCGCTCGACCCGCCGCAGCAGGACGTGCACCCGGGCGGCGAGCTCCCGCATCGAGAACGGCTTGGTCATGTAGTCGTCGGCGCCGACCCCGAGGCCGACCAGCATGTCGGTCTCGTCGTCGCGGGCCGTCAGCATCAGCACCGGCACCGGCCGCTGGGCCTGGACCCGGCGGCACACCTCCAGGCCGTCGAAGCCCGGCAGCATGACGTCCAGGACCATCAGGTCGGGCTGCCACGCTTCGGCGGCGTCCACGGCCGCCGGGCCGTCGGTGGCCGTCTGCACCAGGAAGCCCTCGGCCCGCAACCGGGCGGAGATGGCCTCGACGATGGTGGTGTCGTCCTCGACGACCAGCACGCGGCGCTGTGTGCCCGGCGCGACCGCCGTGCCGTTGTGGCTGGTGTGTGTCTGCTCCATCGCCCCGCCCCTGTCGCGTCCTGCGCGAGCGTGTAGATCCGTGTGTTCGATCAGCAGCGTAAAGGCACCGACCGCGTCCCGGCTACGCAGGGCGAACGGCGAGGTGGACCACGTCCGGTACGCCCCGGGCAACCGCGACCTCTTCGGTTCTTACCCCGCTGAACCCGGCATTCCGCAATGACTCTTCGAAATCGGCGGACGGCTGGGCGGACCAGACGGCGAGCACTCCGCCGGGGTTCAGGCGGGCCGCGCAGGCCGCCAGACCGGCCGGTGAGTAGAGGCTGTCGTTGTCCTCCGTGACGGTCCAGTCGGGGCCGTTGTCGATGTCCAGGCAGAGCGCGTCGAACGTGTCGGGGGAGGTGCGGACGTACTCGACCAGGTCGGCGTGGACCAGTACCGTCCGCGGGTCGGCGAGCGCCTCGCCGGAGATCCGGGCGAGCGGCCCTCCGCGGTGCCAGTCGATGATCGCCTCTTCGCGCTCCACGACGGCGATACGCCCCCAGGCGGGCTCGGCGGCCGCGTGCGCCAGCGAGAACCCCACGCCGAGTCCGCCGACGAGCACCGACGGATGCGGCCGGGCCCCGAGCGCCCCGAGGGCGGCGTCGATCAGCAGCCGCTCGGACCGGCCGTCGGAGGTGTCCATCAGGAACGTGCCGTTGGCGATGATCTCGAAGTCGTCCCCGCGTCGGCGCAGGACCACCTCGCCGTACGGTCCGTCCCGGCGGTCGAGCGTCACGGGTGTTCGCGCGTCTGTCGTCACAGCCATGATCCTCAGCGTAGCGAGGGGCGGGCCCGCCGCTGTGACCTATGTCATGGACGGGGTCGCACATGATCGCGTTGGCTGGGGCAAGGCATGATCCGGGGGAGCTGCGCCAGGGGTCTGCCCGAGGGGTTCGTGCGGGGGTTGTGCGGGGGTTTGTCGACAAGAGGAAAGGGCGGCCTCGCGGTGCACCAGCTCCGGACGCGCGGTACGGATGACGGCGTCGAGCTGCTGGAGCACATCCCGCGCCAGCGCACGGCCGCCGCTACCGTCACCGCTCCGGTTTCCGGCCCGGTTCCCGCCCCGGTGGCCCGCAGGCCCGCCCGGTGGCGCCGTGCCGCGCGGCTGCTGCCCACGCCCACCGGTACACCGTTCACCTTCGGCTACGCCCTCGTCCTGGCCGCCACCTCGCTGTTCGCCGAGTACGGCGACCCCCGGACCGTCGCCGCGCTGCTGCACGCCTCCAGCACCGACGTCGCCCATCTGTCCCGTACGCCGCTGCTCGTGCTGGTCGCCAGCGCGCTCTGGGTGGCGGGTGGCCTGTTCTCGCCGTACGCCGTCGGGTTCGTCTTCGTCCTGACGGCGCTGGAGCGCCGCATCGGGGCGTGGCGGACGGCCGCCGTGTTCCTGGTGGGGCATGTGGTGGCCACGCTGGCGACGGAGATCCCGGTCGGGCTGTCCGTACTGGCCGGGCACCTGCCGGACTCGTCCCTGCACCGGCTCGACTACGGCATCAGTTTCGGCCTGATGGCGTCCGTCGGGGCGTTGGCAGGGCTGCTCAGCCCGGTGCCGCGCGCCCTCGTGCTGGCATGGGTGTCGGCGATGCTGC
The DNA here is from genome assembly GCF_040300825.1 of Streptomyces sp. NPDC000229. Lineage (NCBI taxonomy): Bacteria > Bacillati > Actinomycetota > Actinomycetes > Kitasatosporales > Streptomycetaceae > Streptomyces > Streptomyces sp. NPDC000229. The sequence continues at coordinate 45,728 of NZ_JBEPEL010000019.1, read as the reverse complement.
TCCAGGACCTGCTGGCCTTCGAGGACCCCCTCACCAACTGGGGCCACCCGCTGGCGCTGGTGATCGGCCTCGGTTGCCGGCCCTTGCTGCGCCGGACGACCGGGCGCCTCTGACTCCTGCCCCTCGGCTCCGCACGATCTCGCTCGGCGGCCCGTTCGGCGCCGTCCGGCCGCGCGGTGCTCCGCCCGGCGGTGGCCCCCGGCTCCGCCGCGGCCGCCGGGGCGCCACGAGGGAGACCCCCTCCCCGGACCGGGCAGATGTAATGGCTTACGAGGGCAGGGGGCTGTTACGCGCCGGGTGGCGGTGAGGCGCCCGAGGGTTTCTGTCCGTCAAAAGGTGACAAAAGGTGCGTAGTTGGTCACTCCTTGTTTCACTGACGCCGAGGCTGCCGGGTTCCGGCGCCCGTCGCGGAGCACAGCGGAAGAAGGAGAAAGAACGCAGCATGAAGATCACGAGCAGCACCCTCAAGCGGCTGGCCGTCCCGGCCCTGGTCGCGGGCCTGGCCCTGCCCCTCGCCGGTGCGACGCCGGCCGGCTCCGCCGAGGCGGGCGCCACGGTCACCCGCTACAGCGGGACGGTCACGCTCAACGCGCGTGCCGGAGTGGAGAACAAGGTCACCTTCTCCGCCAACGCGGCCCGCGAGCTGGTGGTCCGCGACACCTCCGGTCTCAAGATCGGGCCCGGGTGCAGGCGCGCCGGGACCGACGGCACCACCGCCGTCTGCGGTTCGCTGGCCGCCGTCACGCGGGTCCGGGCGATGGTCCGCGACGCCGACGACGTCGTACGGGTCAACGTGGCCGAGGCCAGCACGGTCGACGCCGGCAACGGCCGGGACCTGGTGCAGACCGGCGCGGCCAACGACACGATCAACGTCCGGGACGGGGAGGGCGGTGACCGGGTGGAGACCTGCGGTGGCGGCACCCATGACACCTTCTTCGCGGACCGGGCCGACGTCATCCCCATGACCTGCGAGAACCGGTTCTTCGAGTAGTCCCGGCCCCTTCGGGCCGCCTCCGGCCCGGGGTGTGGCGCCCGCCGTGCACGGGCCGCCGCACCCCGGGCCGAGGTGTGCCGGCGGCTCAGGGGCGAGGCGCCTTCACGCCGTGCACGGCCTCGTACTCGGCCGCGAGCCACGGCCCCAGGCCGTCGACGAGGACGGCGAACGCGGCCGGGTCCGCCCCTGCCGGGTCGCGCCCCACGGCCACGGCCATCCGCATCTGGGCCGCCCGCTCCGGGTAATGGGCGGCGAACGCCTCCGTCATCTCGTCCAGGTCACTCGTCCAGTCGCCCCAGCGCGGCATCACCAGCGTGAAGCCGGTACGCACCAGATGGCGGCCCACCCAGCGGCCCAGCCGCGCGCGCTCCGCGCCCGTCGTGGCCCCGGCCGCCCGCTGCCGCCAGCGCGGCAGGAGCAGGGCGAGGTCCCCATTCGTCTCGCGGGCGAGCAGCGACGTGGGCCGGTAGCGGGGCAGCCGCCCGGCGAGGTCCTCACCCAGCAGCGGGGTGCACAGGCAGGCGACGAAGAAGCCCAGGTCGTAGCGTTCGCGCTCGCTCAGCAGGGTGGGCGCGCCGAAGAGCAGGGTCCCGACGCCGTCGATCTGCGGGAAGCGGCGGTCCAGTTCCGCGTCCATGCCGGCCGCGGCGTCCCGGTCGGCGTCGGTGGGCTCCTCGTGCAGGGCGATCAGCAGGTCGAGGTCCGAGACGCCGGGCGTGGCGGTGCCGCGGGGAACGCTGCCGTACAGATACGCGCTGTGGAGTCGTGCGGGGCCGAAGGTCTTCCCGATCCGTACGCGCGCGGCGTCGACCACCGGGACGAAGGCCTCCGGTACACGGTCGAGCGAGACCTCACGGGCCAGAGTGCCGTCCTCGTTCAGCATGCGCCCCACTCTGCCCCTCCGGGCTGCGCGTGTCGGCTACCAGTGGCGTGCGCAGGTGATGTCCGCGACGCCATCAGCCGGCCGACGGTGCCCGGCGGAGGCGTCTCACAAGGCTGTGGGGCCAGGCCCGTCGTAGTAGCCCGGACGAGCCAGGAGGACGGAACCGAAGTAGTACCCCTGCTCTTCGTCGGGCTGGTCGTCGGCCTCGAAGGGGCGCCAGAAGCTGAGCAGCAGATCTGGTGCGACGAACGACGCGGAGTCCTCCGGATCGGGGGTGACGGTGGTGAGCGCGGCCATGCGCGTCACCACCTCACGGGCCGGCAGGGCGAAGACGTCGACGCCGCGGAAGAGCACGGAATCCGACGGGTCGGACGGTCGTCCGAACTCCACGGACTCCAGTCGGTCGCGCACACAGCCGATGCTGATCATCAAGCCGCTCGGGCGGACGATGTGCTGTCCTGCGCGGTCGGACGGCGAGTGCTCCTCGGAGGCGCGCAGCGACTGGAGCGCGCTGTCGGCTTCTCGCCGTGACATGCCGATCCGCAGGGGGCCCACACCTGTGGGCGGAACGAGCGCGAAGTCCATGGGCGCATGGTGCCACGAGCGGTTTCGAGGAGTGGGGGCGAGAGGCCGGGGGCCGGTCGGGGCCTCTCTTCGCGCTCGTGCGAGACCTCGTCCACGCCGAGCTGACGGTGCCTGCCGGGCCAGGTTCACCGCTACAGGACACGAGAGGGTGATCGCTCACAGCGAACATCCATGGGGAACACTGCGGCTGTCATAAGCATTGAGTGTGTACAGCTCAACTTGACTGCCGAAGGGGAGATCATGGCATCGACGTCCACACCGCTCACCCTGCCCGTGCTGCCGCTCGACGATGAGGTCGTGCTGCCCGGGATGGTGGTGCCACTGGACCTGTCCGACTCCGAGGTGCGAGCCGCGGTGGAGGCCGCCCAGGCCGCCGCCCGGTCGTCGGGAGCGCAGGGCAAGCCCAAGGTCCTGCTGGTGCCGCGCATCGACGGGACGTACGCGGGGATCGGCGTCCTCGGCACCGTCGAGCAGGTCGGGCGGCTCTCCGACGGCGACCCCGGCGCGCTCATCCGCGGCCGTGGCCGTGTGAAGATCGGCGCCGGTACGACCGGCCCGGGCGCCGCCCTGTGGGTCGAGGGCACCACCGTCGAGGAATCGGTCCCCGACCCGCTGCCCGGGCAGATCACCGATCTGGTCAAGGAGTACAAGGCGCTCGCCACCAGCTGGCTCAAGAAGCGCGGTGCCTGGCAGGTCGTCGACCGGGTCCAGCAGATCGACGGCGTCTCCGCCCTCGCCGACAACTCCGGCTACTCGCCCTTCCTGACCGTGGCCCAGAAGGTCGAACTGCTGGAGACCGAGGACCCCGTGGCCCGCCTCAAGCTCGCCACCGAGCAGCTGCGCGACCACCTCGCCGAGCAGGACATCGCCGAGTCCATCGCCAAGGACGTCCAGGAAGGCGTCGACAAGCAGCAGCGGGAGTTCCTGCTGCGCCGCCAGCTCGAAGCCGTACGCAAGGAGCTGCGCGAGCTCAACGGAGAGAAGGACGGTGAGGAGTCCGACGACTACCGGGCCCGCGTCGAGGCCGCCGACCTCCCCGAGAAGGTGCGCGAAGCCGCCCTCAAGGAGGTCGACAAGCTGGAGCGGTCCAGCGACCAGAACCCCGAGACCGCCTGGATCCGCACCTGGCTCGACACGGTCCTGGAGATGCCGTGGCACGAGCGCACCGAGGACAGCTACGACATCAAGGGCGCCAAGCAGGTCCTCGACGCCGAGCACGCCGGCCTGGAGGACGTGAAGGAGCGCATCACCGAGTACCTGGCGGTACGCAAGCGGCGCGCCGACCGCGGCCTCGGCGTATTCGTGGGCGGGCGGCAGAAGGAAGGGGCGGCGCGAAGCGCCTCGGTTGAGGGTGGTGGTGGGAGACGGGCGGGCGGCGCGGTCCTCGCGCTGGTGGGCCCGCCCGGCGTCGGGAAGACGAGCCTCGGTGAGAGCGTCGCGCACGCGATGGGACGGAAGTTCGTACGGGTCGCCCTCGGCGGCGTACGCGACGAGGCGGAGATCCGCGGCCACCGGCGTACGTACGTGGGCGCCCTGCCGGGCCGGATCGTGCGGGCCGTCAAGGAGGCGGGGTCGATGAACCCGGTGGTCCTGCTCGACGAGATCGACAAGGTCGGCTCCGACTTCCGGGGCGACCCGGCGGCCGCGCTGCTTGAGGTCCTCGACCCGGCGCAGAACCACACCTTCCGCGACCACTACCTGGAGGTCGAACTCGACCTGTCCGACGTGGTCTTCCTCGCCACCGCCAACGTCCTGGAGGCCATCCCCGAGGCGCTCGCCGACCGGATGGAGATCGTCCGCCTCGACGGCTACACCGAGGACGAGAAGGTCGTCATCGCCCGTGACCACCTCGTGCCGCGCCAGCTGGAGCGGGCGGGCCTGGAGAGCGGCGAGGTGACGCTGGACGAGTCGGCGCTGCGCAAGCTCGCGGGCGAGTACACCCGTGAGGCGGGCGTCCGGAACCTGGAGCGGTCCATCGCCCGGCTGCTGCGCAAGGTCGCCGCCAAGCACGAACTGGGCGACCAGGAGTTGCCGTTCACCATCGGCGAGGGCGACCTGCGCGGGCTCATCGGACGGCCGCACCATGTGCCCGAGTCCGCCCAGGACCCGGCCGAGCGCCGCACCTCCGTACCCGGCGTCGCCACCGGCCTCGCCGTCACCGGCGCGGGCGGTGACGTCCTGTTCGTGGAGGCGTCGCTGGCCGATCCGGAGACCGGCGCGGCGGGACTGACGCTGACCGGCCAGCTCGGTGACGTGATGAAGGAGTCCGCGCAGATCGCCCTGAGCTTCCTGCGCTCGCACGGCGCCGAACTGGAGCTGCCCGTCACCGGCCTGAAGGACCGGGGCGTGCACATCCACTTCCCGGCGGGCGCGGTGCCCAAGGACGGCCCGAGCGCGGGGATCACGATGACGACGGCGCTCGCGTCGCTGCTGTCCGGGCGGCTGGTCCGTACCGATGTGGCGATGACCGGCGAGGTGTCGCTGACCGGGCGGGTGCTGCCGATCGGCGGCGTGAAGCAGAAGCTGCTGGCCGCGCACCGGGCGGGCGTCACGACGGTGATCATCCCCAAGCGGAACGAGGCCGACCTGGACGACGTCCCGGCCGAAATCCTCGACAAGCTGGAGGTCCACCCGGTCACCGACGTCCGCCAGGTGCTGGAACTCGCCCTGTCGCCCGCGACGACGGCCCGAAGCGCCGAACCCGTCGCGGCCTGACGCCCGCAGAGCGCCGAACCCGTCGCGGCCTGACGCCCGCGCGGAGAGCCCCGTGGTGCACCGCCACCACGGGGATCCCGTGCGCCCTCACGCACCGGAGGCCTTCACCGCCCGGTCGTACAGTGCCTTCGTCCGGGCGTCGAAGAGGACCGCCGTCGATTCCGTGTCCGTGTCCCCGCCGCTCAGGACGCCGATGAGGCGGCCGTCGGCGAGCCAGGGGCTGCCGCTCGTGCCGTCGAAGAAGCCCCCGCACTCCATCAGCATCGAGCCCGCCAGGTCCGGGTCCCGCCGGGTGTCGGTGGTGCAGGCGATGGGGCCGTCGGCCGGATTGCGGTCCTTGTTGGGGTAGCCGACCACCGTCACGCGCCGCTCGGGACCCGACGCCCAGTCCGGCCGCGCCGCGCCCACCACCTGCTGCACCTGACGGCCCCGGCCGTCCGGGTCCAGCGTCAGGAAGGCGTAGTCATGCGCGTCCGCGTCGTCACCGGCGGCCTTCCACGCGTCGGCCACCTGCACCGTACGCACCTTCCACCTGCCGTACGGAGCCGGGTTCTTGCCCTTGCCCCGGTAGGCGGGGGCGAACGAGAAGTCCGCGCTCGCCGCGCCGTCCGCGTACACACAGTGCGCGGCGGTCGCGACGACGTTGCCCTTCGGGCTGTCCACCACACTCGCGGTGCACCAGTGGCCGTCCTCGTCGAGCAGCACCCCCACCGTCGGCAGCCCCGCGGACGGCGCCGCCGAACGCTGCGGCGCCGGCGGCCCGCTCGCCGCGGCCTCGACGTCCGGGCGCGGGGCCGAATGCGACGGACCCCCGCACGCGGTGGCGGTGGTCACGACGGCGACGATCCACAGCAACGGCCTCTTCCAGCGCATACGGCCCATCCTTGCCCATCGGCACACCGCTCAGCCATCCAGCCATCCCCGGGACGAGACCCGCGCCCCCGCCTGGAACCGCGTCCGGGCACCCAGCGACTCCAGCAGGCGGCTGATCCGCCGCCGCACCGTGTGCACATGGACACCCAGCCGCCGGGCGATCGCCTCGTCCTTGAGCCCCGCCGCGAGCAGCGCCAGCAACTCCCGCTCCGGTCCGGGCAGCGCGCCCGCCCCGTCCTCCTCCGCGCCCAGCGGCCCGGCCCGTTCCCACACGGCCTCGAACAGCGGCACCAGCGCCCCGCACAGCAGCCCGTCGCCGATCACCAGCGCGGCCGCGCGTGGACCGGCGGCGTCCGTCGGCGGCAGCAGCGTGACGCGCCGGTCCACCGCCACCAGCCTCGCCGGGACGTCCGCGGCGACCCGTAACCGAAGCCCGCGCCGCACCAGGCCGGTCAGCGCCCGCACCCGCCCCGGGTCCGCGAGCCCCGCCCGGTCCAGTACCGCCCGCACCTCCACGCCCCGCGCCAGCAGCGACTCGACGTCCAGCGCGGTGAACGGCGGCCGGTCCAGGACGACGACCTCCCGCTCCGCGCCGTGCAGCAGCCGCCCGGCCCGCTCGGCGATGGCCCGGCGCCCCGTCACCACCTCGACACGCCCCCGCTCACCACCCCCCTGGGCGTTCGCGTCCCCCGCGAGCCGGTCCGCGGCCATCCGCAACCGCGCCAGCTCGGCCGACTTCAGGTGCAGTTCCGCCTGACGGCGGTGGATCAACGTACGGATGGCCGCGGCGGGCGCGGCCGGGTGCGGCAGCGCGTCGCCGGCGACGGGCGGATCGGGCGGCCGGGCGAAACCGTGCTCGACGAGCCGGTCCAGCGCCACGTCCAGCCGCTCGCGCGGCAGGTCGAGCAGTCGCGCCAACTCGTCCGCCCCGTCCGCCTGTTCCTTCAGCAGTGCCTCGTAGGCGCGCTCCTCGGTCCTGCCCAGGCCGAGAGTGGTCAGTTCTCCCTGGATCATGCGTGGGATTCTCACTCCGCATTCACAGGCCACACAAGTGTGCGTGTCCACTTCTCAACCCCCGCCGTCCGTTGCCGCGTTGCTGCGCCACGGCTTGCATGGCCATGACCGCCTGAACGGCTGACCAGCACGTGGGAGGGGTACGGACTGTGCGCAAACCCAGCACGCCCGGCACAACCGGCACGCAATCGGCGAGAACCGGCATACGGGCGGCGGCCCGGGGAGCGGCGCTGCTCGCCGCCGCGGGGCTCCTGATCACCGCGGTTCCGGCTTCGGCGGCGACCCCGCCGGCCGCCGAACCGCCCGCCGACGTCATCCCGGGGGCGCGGACCGCGACCCCCGCGCTCGTCGACGGCATCCGGGAAGCGGCTGACGCCGAGGCGAGCCCGGCGGACGCGGCGCGCGGCCACCTGGCCGCCAAGGAGAGCCGCTACAAGATCGCCGAACCGGGGCGCGATCTCGCCCCCGTACAGACGCTCAAGCGCGGCGCGGAGGAGACCGTACGGCTCCAGCAGAAGCACAAGGGCGTGCCGGTGCTCGGCGGGCAGTACGTGGTGCGCATGGAGACCAAGGGCGGCGAACGGGTCGTCACCGGCACCTCCGGCAAGTACTTCACGGGCCTGACGACCGGCGTGGACCCGGCCGTGGCCAAGGACGTCGCGGTGCGCCGCGCGGTCGCCGCCGTCCAGAGCCGGCTCGGCGGCCACCGGCTGTCCAGGGCCGACGCGACGAAGACCACGCCGCTGCAAGGCACCACCGGGGGACTGGTGGTCGTCCCGCGGGGCGAGGGTGTGCTCACGTACCACGTGACCGTCCGCGGTACGCACCCGGTGACCGGTGCGCCGGTGCTCCAGCACGTGTACATGGACGCGCGGGCCGGGTTCCCGGTGCTCCAGTTCAGCGGCATCAAGACGATCACCCCGCCCAAGGCCCCGACGGGAACGGCCGCGAAGAAGGCGGACACCCCGGCCGACCCGGGCACCGGGACCACCGGCAGCGGCACGCTGCTGAACGGCACCAAGGTGGACCTCCACGTCCGCAAGGCCGCCGACGACCGGTACGTGATGGCCGACCACGCCCGGATGGCGGACGGCAGCAAGAACGCCCTGACCACCTGGGACGCCCGCGACAAGGACGTCTACGAGGTCCTGGGCGGCTGGCCGGGCGACCTCAAGGAGTTCGGCTCGCCCCGCGCGGAGTTCGGCAAGGACGCCACCGACGCGGGCGCGGTCGACGCGCACTGGGCGGCCGGACAGGTCTACGACTACTACAAGAAGCATCACGCCAGGGACGGCCTCGACGGGCGCGGCTCGGCCGTCAACTCCCTGGTGGGCGTGACCGAGATGGGCCTGCCGTACGTCAACGCCTCCTGGGACGGCACCAAGATGGTGTACGGCTCCGGCGACAGCGAGTACAAGCCGCTCTCCGCCGACCTCGACGTGGTCGGACACGAGATGACCCACGGCGTCGTCGAGAACACCGCCAACCTGGTCTACGCCGGCCAGTCCGGCGCCCTCAACGAGGCCGTGGCCGACTACTTCGGCAACGCCATCGACGTCACGCAGGCCGGCATCCCGATGGACCACCCGGACTCGGGCCTCATCGGCGAGGACCTGTGCCGCAAGGCCACGCCCCGCGCCTGCGCGCTGCGCGACCTCAATGACGGTGCCACCACCTCCAAGGACTTCCTCGGCGCCACCTTCGGCACCGACAACGGCGGGGTGCACCTCAACTCGACCGTCTTCTCCGGCGCTCTGTGGGACATGCGCCAGGACCTGGGCGCCGAGCTGGCCGACCGTGTCGTGTACAAGGCCCTGACCGAGTACATGACCCCGCTGGACGGCTTCACCGACGGCCGCAACGCGGTCCTCGCGGCGGCCAAGGACCTCGGTGTCACCGGCCGGCTGCTCAATGCCGCCAAGCGGTCCTTCAACGCCCACGGCATCGTCGCGGGCTGGGAGGAGGCGCTGGGCGTCGACTCCGACGAGCTGTTCGGCCAGCTGAACATCTCCGGCACCGGGGTGCAGGCGGGCGGCGGCTGGTGGACGGTCGCCAAGTCCAACGACGACGGCACCGAGCCGTACTCCGTCTACGCCGGCCGTGCGGACGGCAACGGCACGCCGAAGCTCATCAGCCCCAACGACGGCCGCTACCACGTCCACCCGGCCACGGACGGAAAGACCGTCGTCTGGGCGGCGTACGGCGCGGCGAGCGTGGACATCCTGTCCCGGCCGATCGCGGGCGGACCCGTCAAGAGGCTGTACTCGTCCACCACGTCGGACGTCGCCGGGCTGCGGGTCGAGAACGGCGTGACGGTCTTCGAGACGCTCGGCCTGTTCACCCGCCATGTCGTCCACCTGCGCCCGGGCGACGTCACGCCCACGTACGTGGACGGCGGCGACGAGGACGTCCTCACCGGGCTCCCGTCGATCGCCCACGGCAAGGTCGCGTACGCCAAGCTCTACCCGGAGGGCGGCGACTACCGCCTCGGCGTGGAGCTCCTGGACCTGAGGACCGGGAAGAAGACCATGACCGAGCGGCTGGACGAGCCGCAGACCGTGGGGCAGACCGGCCTCAACGGCAGCCACGTCTTCTGGCTCACCGACGAGAACACCGCCGACGAGGGCCGGATGGGCATCCGCCGGGCGAACCTCGACGGCACCGGCGCGTACGACATCAGCGCCGAGGGCAAGCCGGGCGCGTTGATCGCCGCCGATCTGACGGTCTCGGAGTCGGCGGTCACGGTCAACGCGTCCCTGCCGGACAGCGCGTACCGCAACGAGACCCTGCCGAAGAACTGGCAGCTGACCACCGACGGCACCCGCAAGGAGCGCGTCTCCTGCAACCGCGGCGAGCAGCTCTCCCCGGCGGCCCTCGCAGGCACCCAGGTGGTCTGGATCGACGGCACGACCGGCTGGACGAACCTCGTCACCCGCACCCGCCCGGCCGGCCGCTGCGGCTGACGCCGCCGCTGCCCGCCGTGCCCGCCGCTTCCCCGACAGCCCCCCGGCGCCCCTCCGCGCCGGGGGGCTCCCTCATGCGCCGACCCCGTGCAGCCCGCCGCCATGACGCCGCGCACGGGAAGCCGGCCCCCGGAAGGGGGTCACCGTGCCGCCCTCGGTCCCTGCCTGCGAAATACTGGCCGATGACTGGTCAAGCCGCGGCAATGGCCGCCGCCGAAACCGGATCTCACCAGCCGAGGAAAGCGCGCGAGGGGTGCTGACGTGCAGGGAAGCCGTACGGGGAGTGACGCCGAAGGCGACGAGGGATGCGGGGTGCACCGTGAATTCCTCGCCCTGGAGCGGGAATTGTCCGTCTTTCTGCGCCGCGCCCGCGCCTCGTCCGGCGAAATGGCCCGCGAGGTCCACCCCGAACTGGAACCCGCCGCCTACGGCCTGCTCGTGCGCCTGGACGAGGCCGGCACCCAGCGGGCCACCGAGCTCGCCGGCTACTTCGGGGTCGGCAAGGCCACCATGAGCCGCCAGCTGCGTGCCCTGGAGGACCTCGGGCTCGTCGCCCGCGCCCCGGACCCCGCCGACGGCCGCGCCTCCCTCGTCCGCCTCACCGACGAGGGCCGCAGCCGCTTCCGCCATGTACGCGACGCCCGCCGCGCCCGCTACGTACGCAAGCTCGCCGACTGGGACCGCGCCGAGGTCGCCGAGCTGGCCCGGCTGTTGCACCAGTTCAACGCCTCGGCCGAGAGCTGACGCCCTGGCGGCGGGCCCACCGGGCGAAGGGCGGATATTTTACGCACTCGATAACGGGCCGACGGTGGCCGGACGCGCACCCTCACCTCCATCATCGACCGATGATCAAGAACGTTCTCGGCGTGGCCCTCGCGGGCGCCGCGCTCCTCGCAACCGCCACCGCGGCCCCCGTCCAGGCTTCCGTCCAGGCCCACGCCCAGGAGACCGACTGGCAGCGCGTCGGTGACGACATCACCTCCGGCATCAGCGGCATCGCCGTCGACGGCGTACACGACGGCACGGCGGAACTGCTCGCCGTACGGGACAGCAAGAAGCCCGGTGAGAACCGGCTCGTGGCCCTGCGTCACCGCGCGGGCGGCCAGCCCTCGCAGCGCCCGGTGGCCTGGGCGGGGGAGCCGGCGGTGGACCTGGAGGCGATCGACGCCGTCCCCGGCCGGCCCCACGAGTACGTCGCCCTGGCCAGCGGCGGAACGGCGTACCGGATCCGCTGGGAGGGGCACACCGCCCGGGTGCTGGCCGCGTTCCCCGTACCCGGCGTCTCCCCGGACGACAACTACGAGGGATTCGCCCTCACCGCCTCCCGTGGTGGGAAGATCCTCGCGGTGTGGGCCGACCGCGGTCAGGACGACCGTCCGGCGACCCTGTCCGCCGCGGAATGGGACCCGCGCGGCAACACGTTCGGCGAGCCGGTCTCGGCGGAGTTCCGCGTCCCGTACCCGGCCCACGACGTGCGCCACATATCGGATGTGAAGGTCTCCGCCGGCGGCCGGGTGACGGTCTCCTCGGCGTCGGACCCGGGTGACGACGGCCCGTACGACTCGGTCCTCTTCGACGCCGGCCGGGTGACGTCCGGCCACGGCGACAACCGCGTCCACCTGGCCGTGCACCGGTCCCCGCACCGGCTCGCGACCTTCCCCGGCCACAAGATCGAGGCCCTGGCGTGCCTGCCCCACTCCCGCGAGGGCGTCGTGGGCACGGACGACGAGAACGACGGCGGTGCGATCGCCACGGCGGACTTCTGCCGCCCGTGACCGGGTGACCGGGTGAGCGGGGGCCGGCGGGCCGTCAGAGTCCGACGTGGACCACCGTCGCGTCGTCGTGCCTCTTCCAGCGGTACGCGTACGAGGGCGACGCCTCCAGCTCCCGCACCCGCGCGATCAGCCCGCGCGGGCCCTCCTTGTCCACCACGGCGAAGCAGTCCGCCCAGTCGCCCATTCCGAACACCTCCGTCCAGCGCGTCGCCCCGTCCGTCATGGCGACCAGCGCCCGCACCTCGGCCGACGGCACCCGGCCGGTGACCGCGCGGGTCGCCACCGACGGGTCGGCGGCCGCGGTGAAGAAGCCGCCCTCCTTGTTCCGCACGGTCGTGTCGGTGATCGCGTGGGACGCCAGCGAGCCGGGGGGCAGCCGGTCGAGCCGGTCGTCCACCACCGCCCGCACCGCCCCCTCCGGCGACCGGAGCAGCAGCACCGAGTCGGCCAGCACCAGATACTCGACGTTCGAAGCGTCCCAGCGCGCCAGAACCACCGTCGCCTGGGGCGTACGTACGTGAGAAAGGTCACACGAGCCGCGGTGGGCGTCCGCGGTGCGCCGGATTGCCTCCGACAGGATCTCGGCCAACGTCAGGTCCGGGCGTGAACCGGACAGTTCGGTCAGCGCGCCGCCCAGTCTCGCGGTGAACCAGGGCACCGAGTGCACACAACCGTCATCGTCGATCGGCGGTGTCACCCCGTCCAGCACCACCAGCGCCCCGCCCTGCCCGGACGCGGGAAGCACCACGGAAGCCCAGTCCTCGTTGGGGCGTTCCGGCGCGCCCGGGACGGAGGAGATCTCGGTATGCATGGGTTCCAGTCTGCATGACTTCTTCACACGGCCCACAAAAGGCCGGAATGGGCCTGTACCAGCAGGTCAGTGTGCGGGTAGAGGTCGGAATCCGGCCCTCCGGCAACCTGCGGGCGGGCATCCTGCCAAAGCCCGCGTAGATCTTTCAACCCGTCCCCCCGCACATCCCTCGGGCATGCGCCCGGGAGAGTTGTTCGCCAACTCCGGAGTGTTGTTCACTCGTTCGGGTGGCGGAGTGGCCGACGTGTGCCCCCTTCAACAACCGCGCTGGAATGGTCGAGGCCGTAGCAGGGGTTGGGGAGCTGTTCGCATACGTGACCGGTCGTCACTCTGCTTCATGGGCGGACGAGTTCAAGAATGTGAGCACCGGTGCAGAAGCGCAGTGAGACTCCCGGCGATCCCCAGGCACCGGGCGGCCGCCGCGTACGCGTACGCAGCCGGCTCGTCGCCGGCGTCGCGCTGGTCGGGATCACCGTCATAGGGGCCGGAGCCCCGGCCGTCCTCACCGCCTCCGGTGACCTCACCGACTCCCAGCGGCTGGTCACCCTCGCCGAGCTCAACCGGCAGGCGGTCACCCTCGCGCACTCCCTCGCGGACGAGCGCGACGAGGTCACCGCGTACGTCGCCGCCGGACGCGGCACCGGGAACGACGACGCGACGGGCGACGCCGGGGCGAAGGTGCCCTCTGTGGACGCCGCCCACCGTGCCCGCGTCGACCGGCAGATCGAGGAGATCGACGCCGCGGCGCCCGACGACCTCCGCCGCGAACTCGCCGGCCTCCCCGCGATACGGCGCTCCGCCCTCACCGGCAAGGGCACCGCCATGGAGGCCCACCGGGCGTACACCGACGTCATCACCAAGCTCCAGGCCCTCTCCGCCGAGCTCGCCGAGAAGACCCCCGCCCGCGCCGCCGACGCGGGCGCCGGCACCCGCGCCCTGACCGAACTCGGTCGCGCCGTCGACCAGGCCTCCGCCACCCGCGGCCTGCTCCTCGGCGCGCTCGCCGTCCCCGGCAAGAAGAACACCGGCCTCGTCTACGACCCCGTCACCGGCCAGTACGTCGAGCCCGAGGACCCCGCCGGGGACGCGGCCGACCGCGCCCGCGGCGCCCTCAGCGCCGCCGCCCAGCAGGCGCGCGTCCGCGAACAGGCCGCCCTCTCCGATTTCGACCAGGCCGCCCCGCCCGCCTCCCGCGACTCCCTCGCCGCCACCGTCACCGGCCCCGAGGTCAAGAGCGCCGAAACGTACCTCGCGCGCCTCACCGACCGGCCCGAACTGTCCGACGGCGACCGCAAGACCGACCAGGAGAAGCTCCGGGCGACCCTCACCGCCCGCATCGAGCAGATGCGGGGCGTGGAGTCCTCCCTCGCCACCGGCGAGGTGCGGCGCATGGAGCAGCTCCGCGACGACGACGTCACCGCCCTCGAACTGCGCATCGCGCTCCTCGGCGGCTGCCTGCTCATCGCGATCGGCGTCTCCACCGCCGTCGCCCGCACCCTCACCCGGCCGCTCGCCGTCCTCCGTATCGGCGCCGCCCGCCTCGCGGAGTCGCCCGAGACGGAGGAGCCGGTCCGGTTCACCGGCCGCAACGACGAGTTCGCCCAGGTCGTACGCTCCCTCAACACCCTGCACGGCAGGCTGCGCGAGCTCGGCGCCCGCGCCGAGCAGCTCGACGCCGAGCGCACCGACGCCGTCGCCGCCCGCGAAGCACTCGCCGCCGAGCTGGCGACCCAGCGCGCCGAGCTGCGCGACCGGACCGCCGAGGTCAGCGCCGAACTGGAGGCGCTGCGCGGCAGCGTCCACCACACATTCGTCAACCTCTCCCTCCGTACGCTCGGACTCGTCGAACGGCAGCTCGCCGTCATCGAGAAGCTGGAGGAGCGCGAGCAGGACCCGGAGCGGCTCGCCACGCTCTTCAAGCTCGACCACATGGCCACGGTCATGCGGCGGCACAGCGAGAACCTGCTCGTCCTCGCCGGGCACGAGCACAACCACGCCCACCAGGGGCCGGTACCGCTGGTCGACGTCCTGCGCGCCGCCGTCAGCGAGATCGAGCGGTACGAGCGGGTCACCATCCAGTCGCTGCCGCCGCACGCGTACGTGGCCGGGTTCGCCGCCGACGACCTCTCGCACCTGCTGGCGGAGCTGCTGGAGAACGCCACGTCCTTCTCGCCGCCGGACGCCAAGGTCCAGCTCTCCGGCTGGCTGCTGGAGAGCGGCGAGGTGATGCTCTCCGTCGAGGACGCGGGCATAGGGATGACCGAGGGCCGGCTCGCCGAGCTGAACGCCCGCCTGGCCGACCCGGAGTCGGAGTCCCAGTCGGACGCCGACCGGGACGGCGAGGGCCTCGGCATGCGGGTGACCGCGCTGCTCGCGGCCCGGCACGGGGTACGGGTCCAGCTGCGCGACCAGAAGCAGGGCGGCGTGACGGCGGTCGTCGTCCTCCCGCCCGCCCTGCTCCCGGACGCCCCGCCGACCGCCCTGCCCCCGTCGGTCACCGTCGCGGGCTCCGGCCCGACGCTGAACCTCCCGGGCTCGGTCGCCGAAGCCAACTCCAACACCCTGCCCAGCGCCCGCACGGCCCGTGACCCCCTGGTCGCCGCCGCCGAAGCCACGCTCCGGGCCACGCCCGAGGCCGCCACGCCGGCCGCCCCGCCGGCCGCCCCGGCGGACGGCGGCCCGGCGGACGAGGACGCCCCCGAGCCTGCCGCCCCCGCCGGGCCCGAGACCACCCTCCAGGTGCGCGCGCCGGGTGAGCCGCAGTCCGGGCCCGAGCCGGAGACCGACCCGGAGCCGCAGTCCCGGCCCGAGCCGGAGACCGGGCCCGAGCCGGAGACCGGGCCTGCGGCGAACGACAGCGAGCCCGAGACGCACGAGCGGGCCGACGCGCACGAGCGGGCCGACGACCGAGAGGGCGGCGAGCCGCGTGCGCGCGAGCCCAAGTGGGAACGCGTCACGGACAAGGGCCTGCCCAAGCGGACCCCCAAGGTCGTCGAGCCGACCACGCCGCCCGCCGGGCGCAAGGGCGGGGTCGACGCCGAGGCGCTGCGCCGCAGGCTCGGCGGGTTCCACCAGGGCGCCAAGGACGGCCGCCGCGATGCCGAGGCCGAGATCGCGGAAGGCACCCAGCAGTTGGAAGCGGTACGTACCGAAGAGACGGGGGACACAGTCGAGGAGGCACGCAGTTGACTGCGACGACCGGCAGTACCACCGGCACCGCAACGTTCGGACTGAGCAGTGAAGCCAAGAACCTGCAGTGGCTGCTCGGCAACCTCGTCGAGGAGGTGCCGGGGGTCCGCTCCGTAGCCGTCGTCTCGTCCGACGGGCTGCTGCTGCTCTCCTCCGACCCGGTGGACCGGAAGGGCAAGGCCCCGGCCGGCCAGTCCCGGTCCGACGGTCCGCGCGGGGCGGCCGCCGACCTCGCCACCATCGTCTCCGGCATCGGCAGCCTCACCATCGGTGCCGCCAAGCTGATGGACGGCGGAAACGTCAAGCAGACGATGGTCGCGATGGAGGAGGGCAGCGTCTTCGTCATGACCATCAGCGACGGCTCACTCCTCGGGGTGCACGCCACGCCCGACTGCGACATGAGTGTCGTGGCGTACCACATGGCACTCTTCGTCGGCCGCGCCGGACACGTACTCACACCCGAACTCCGCAGCGAACTGCGCAAGTCGATGGAGAGTGCCGAATGACCTCCGCATCCGCCGCCGGCCGGCTGCCGGTCCGGGGCGGCGGGCGACGGCCCGCCCGCGTCCGCCCCTACTCGCTCACCGGCGGCCGCACCCGCTTCGGCCACGTCCTGCTCGTCGAGACGTTCGTCGCCGCGCTGGAGGCACCCGAGGAGCGCAAGGAGCTGACGAACGGCGGCCTCGCCTCCCGGGTCATGCCGGAGATGCGGGCGATTGTCGAGATCTGCCGCCGAATGCGTACGGTGGCCGAGATCTCCGCGCTGCTGAAGATGCCGCTGGGCGTCGTCCGGGTGCTGCTCAGCGACCTGGCCGACCAGGGGAGAATCCGCGTGTACGGCACCGGTCACGGCACCGGCCAGCCCGACCGCGCACTGCTCGAAAGGGTGCTGAGTGGTCTCCGCCGCCTCTGAGATAGCCGTGGACGAACCCGAGGCCCAGGAAGACGTCCAGGCCTGGCAACTCGACCACACCCGCGCTCCCATCGCGACGAAGGTCGTGGTCGCCGGCGGCTTCGGCGTCGGCAAGACGACCTTCGTCGGATCGGTCTCCGAGATCACGCCGCTGCAGACCGAAGCGCTGATGACGCAGGCGAGCGAGGACACCGACGACCTCACCGCCACGCCCGACAAGCTCACCACCACCGTCGCCATGGACTTCGGGCGCATCACGCTCGACGACGACCTGGTGCTGTACCTCTTCGGTACGCCGGGCCAGCAGCGCTTCTGGTTCATGTGGGACGACCTGGTGCGCGGGGCCATCGGTGCCGTGGTCATGGCCGACACCCGGAGGCTGACCGACTGCTTCCCGGCGCTCGACTACTTCGAGAGCTGCGGGCTGCCGTACGTCGTGGCGGTCAACCACTTCGAGGGGACCGAGCTGTTCGAGGCCGAGGACGTACGCGAGGCGCTCACGGTGCCCAAGGACGTACCAATCGTGATCATGGACGCCCGGAAGCGGATCACGGTGGTCGAGTCACTGCTGGCGCTGGTGGCCCGCGCCCTCGAAACCACCCCTGAGTAAGGAAAAGAGACTCTTCGATGCGGAAGATACTCATCGTCGGAGCCGGGCAGTCCGGACTCCAGCTGGCCCTCGGACTCCAGTCGCAGGGGTACGAGGTCACCCTGATGTCCAACCGCACGGCGGACGAGATCCGGGCCGGCCGGGTCATGTCCACGCAGTGCATGTTCCACACGGCGCTCCAGCACGAGCGGGACCTGGGTATCAACTTCTGGGAGTCCCAGGCGCCGAAGATCGAAGGCCTTGGCGTCTCCGTCGCAGGGCCGGAGTCGCAGAGGGTGATCGACTGGCTGGGCACGCTGGACGGGTACGCCCAGTCCGTCGACCAGCGGGTGAAGATGGCCGGCTGGATGGAGACGTTCGCGCAGCGCGGCGGCCAGCTCGTCATCCACGGCGCGGCCGTCTCCGACCTGGACTACTTCTCCCGCACGTACGACCTCGTCCTCGTCTCGGCGGGCAAGGGCGAGCTGGTGTCCATGTTCGGCCGGGACGCCTCCCGCTCCCCGTACAGCGAGCCGCAGCGCGCGCTGGCCGTCGCGTACGTGCACGGGCTCGGCCCGCGCCCCGAGCACCCGGACGTCGAGGCGGTCCGGTGCAACCTGGTGCCGGGCGTCGGCGAAATGTTCATCATGCCGACCCTCACCACTTCCGGCCGCGCCGACATCCTCTTCTGGGAGGGCATCCCGGGCGGCCCGCTGGATGTCTTCCAGGGCGTCAAGGACCCGGCTGAGCACCTCTCCCTCACCCTGGAGCTGATGGAGAAGTTCCTGCCCTGGGAGTACGCAAGGGCCACCAAGGTCGAGCTGACCGACTCCAACGGCACCCTCTCCGGCCGCTACGCCCCGACGGTCCGCAACCCCATCGGCCGTCTCCCCGGCGGCGGCCTGGTCCTCGGCGTCGCGGACGTGGTCGTCGCCAACGACCCGATCACGGGCCAGGGCTCCAACTCGGCCTCCAAGTGCGCCGCTTCCTACCTGGCGTCCATCGTGGAACACGGCGACCGGCCCTTCGACGAGACCTGGATGCAGCAGACCTTCGACCGCTACTGGGACACCGCCCAGCACGTCACCAAGTGGACCAACGCCATGCTCGGCGTCCCCCCGGAGCACGTCCTCAACCTCATCGGCGCGGCGGGCCAGCTCCAGCCGGTGGCGGACCGTTTCGCGAACGGCTTCAACAACCCGGCCGACTTCGAGAACTTCTTCTACGACCCGGAGAAGACCGCCGCCTACCTGGCCTCGGTCACTGGGGAGTAACGCCCTGCCGGTGGGCGCGTCCCGCGTCGCTCACGTGACAGTCCGCCCGAGAGGCCCGGCCCTGGAAATGAGGCCGGGTCACCGGACCACAAGGAGCTGGACCCGGAGCCGAACGCGAAGCGTCACACCCGCCGGGTGTGCCATTGCCGCTTCAACTGGTGTTTGCCGCCGGTTGGAAGTCGTCAGCCGGTAGGATGATCAGTTGGGAAGCACCGTCCGTCAAAGAAAGACCCGATGCGATCAGGCTCCTGCCGAGTGCGGTGCAGTACGACGCGATGGCTTGGGCGGCCGGCGTCTGGGGTTTGGCCATGAAGGCGAAATCATCGGAGGTCGCCACTTTCCGCAGCGATCGAGAATCGGCATCTCCGATTCCGAAGGCGACGATATGCGGTGCGGCTCTGTTGAGTTCCCGGTTGATCAACCGGGAATGGGCTTCCTCCCAGTCGTCGAGCGGTATGCCATCGGTCAAGAAGAAGACAATGGGCCGGTAGACCCGGTATCCCTCGCTTTTCAGCCGGATGACGTCGTTGGGGATGCGCTCGGCCAGAGTCGTGAAAACCGGGGCGTATTCAGTGAGGCCACCGGCACGCAGCGGCGGAAGCCGAGCCTCGGCCCGCAGGTCCGCGAGCTCCAAGCGGACGACGACATCCCCTGAGAATCCCAGGATCGACAGGCGAAGCCGGGAGGCGACAACCGGCTCGTGCAGCAGCGCAACGTGCAGCGCGGCCAGTCCCGCGTTGAGGTCGCCGATGTACTCGGCCATGGATCCGGACTCGTCCGCGACCAAATAGACCGGGATCACTGCTTCCGCGGACTCGGTCACCGGTGCTCGGGGGGCTCCTCGTCCGGCCGGCGCATCGGAGACCTCGGTCAGTGCACCCGCCGTTCCGCCCACTGGGCCGGTTGAGCGGTACGCGATCGGCCCGTCCCGGAGAAGGCGGACCTCTTCGAGCAGTTCGGCGGTGCTGGGACGCTGCATGGGGTCCACAGCCATGCATCTTTCAAGGAGCCGGCCGATTTCGGGGCCCGCGCCGGACAGCCGGCCCGCCCGCACTGTGTACTGGTTGTACTGCGGGTACTGGTAGCGGGTCATCTCGTTGGAGACGATCGCGCCCAGGCCGTAGATGTCGAAGGACGAATGAAGTGGCTTGGTCAGGGAGTACCCTTCGGGCGGCAAGAACTCGTCCCGCAGTGGCCGGTACCGGGCATAGCGGTGGAGACGGCCGTCGTGCTGGGAGTACATCCAGCTGATGACGACCACGCTGTCCGGCACGACGAGTACGGCGTGCGGTGACAGATTCCCGTGCACGATGCCGCGGGAGTGAGACCGTTCCAGCGCCTCTGCGAGCCGCTGGATGAGGAGCAGTACCGCCCGTGGGTCATCGGGTGGGCTGTTCTCCGCCCAGGGACGGTCCTGGAGGGTTCCCGCCGGTTGTCCCGATACCGATCTGACACATTCCATGGCAAGCCAGGGGCTGGTCGCCTGCGTTCCTGTCCCGAGCAGTCGCGGTGCGTACCTGTCACCCATACGCCGGAGCGACTCCGCTTCGGTCTCCATGAGTGCCGGAATCATGTCCGGGTCGGAGGAGGGAGGGATCTGCGGCTGGACCTTCACCAGTGCGCTGTTCCCGCGGTCGTCCATCCCGAGGAACACCTCGGAGAAGTCCGCGCGGGTGACGAATTCGAGCAGGCGGTACGGGCCTGCTGGTGGACGGCGTGATGTGGCAGGAGGGGCCTGAGGCTTTGAAGGCCGACCGCCCGGTGTCTCGACGGCTCTGGGCCATCCTGCGCGTACGAGGACCTCTGCGCGGAGCCGGGCCCAGGGGATGCTGTCCGTCGGCAACCGGACTTGGCCCTCAACATCCGGGATGAGACCGGTGACGCGGCCTGGTGCGCCGACCGGGCTACGTTCGAAGAAGCGTGAAACCTCCAGGAGGATCGCGTCCACCTCGTGTGAGCGCAGCCCGGCGAGAAGTTCCGCGCGAACTCCTGGAAGGAAGTCATAGGGAATGTCCTCGAGGGGCGTCTCCTCGTCGGCCTCGCCCGGCACAAGGAGGCCGCTGAACATCACTTCGGCGAGCACCGACGGCGGAGTGCCAGGAAGAGTCGCCGCTTGGACCACGCGCATGATGAACACATTCAGTGGCACCGCCGACAGGCAGGACAGCAGCCGGAACGCCTCCGGTGTGGCCGTGGCGTGGAAGTCCCGGAGCCGCCGCTGTGGTGATCGGACATCGGGGGTGCCCGCCGGCCGGGATCCTGCTCTCAGGAGCGCGACCGCGGTGTCGACGCCACCGATCTCCTGTCCCGCCACCAGCCGGGCCCATGGCCGGAGCCACCGCGAGGCCAGTTCCAACACCGGGACGGGTACGCTGCCGACGGGCAGGGACCGGGTCCGGCGACGGTATCCGGTGTAGGTGAGGAGGGTGTTGGCCGCCGAGTGTTCGGCACGGCGAAGCCTTGCCGGGACGGTGGGAAAAGCCGAGTACGGCCAGAGGTGTTCAGGGAGGGCCTGAAGCACCGCCACGGGGCCGACCGCAGCCCACTGGCGAACCGCCTGGTGCACCTGAGGCTGGTCCCATCCAGGCGCCACCCCGTCGGTGAGTACGAGTACGAGCCGGCGGCCCGACGGGTCGCAGAGTTGAGACGTGCTCTGCAGGGGCCCGGCATGGGGGCCGGGCCGAGTGCTCAGGCCGGGTGGACGGTCTGGCGAGATGTGCAGAAAGCGGATGCGCACGTCACGGAACGCCCCCAGCTGGACCAGAAGACGGTGCACTTCGTCCGTGAGGGAAGTCCACAGCATCCTGCTGGTCGGGTGGTTGTCCACGACCAGGATGGTGTCGAGCCAGCGTTCCGTCGCAGGGCGCAGTACGGGCACGAGCGTCCCGGGACCGTGTAGGGCGAAGCGCTGTGCGCTGTGCTCGGCGGTTTCCTCCTCGTCGAGTTCGCTGAGACGGCGTGAGGACACACGACGTTTCAAGGGCTTCAAGGCGCGCAGCAGGTGTAGCGGCTGGGGCAGGGACGAGCACGTGGGCAGACGCACCGCTCTGGCGGGCAGCCGGTCCAGCGCCCCGGCGGTAGTCGTCTCGGCCGGTGTGTGAACAGGGACCGACGAAGCCTGCGGTGACGCGTCGTTTCCGTTGCCGGATTCCGTCTTGTCGGAGCTCCTGGACTCGCGTTGCGGGGTGCCGTCCGAGGGAGCGGCCGAGGACGTGCCCGGCGGCAGGTGATCCGCGAGCCACAGGATCTCGGCGAGTTCCCGCGGCGTGGGTTCGAGGCCGAGTGCCGTGAGAACCGACCGGAAGCGCCCGATGCTCATCAAAGTGTCCGGTTCAGGTACTGCATGACGAGATCCGCGATGTGACCTGGGCCGGTGTCGGTTCCGCCGGCTGCATGCCGGGCGAGGTAGACGGCCTGGAGAAGCTGATCCGTCGCGAGTTCTCCCGTGCCACGACGGTCGAGAAAGCGGTTGATCAGAGTCTCGGCATGGGGGGCTGCGTCCTGTCCGAGGTGGGCGTACACGATCGCGCGCAACCTTTCCTCGTCGGGCACGGGGAGGTGCAGGCGAACACAGCGGCGTAGGAAGGCGGGCGGGAATTCTCGTTCCCCATTGCTGGTGAGTACGACGAACGGGAAGGCCCGACACCGGACCCGGCCGCCAGTGATCTTCACTCGTGCACCGTTGTCGGCGGGGCGGACATCAGCACTGCCGATCGTGTCAGCGATCCTTGCCAGTTCGGGAATCTCGAAGGCGCCTTCCTCGAAGACGTCCAAAAGGTCGTTCGGAAGGTCGATGTCGCTCTTGTCGATTTCGTCGACAAGGAGGACCCGAGGCAGTTCGAAGGGGGCCAGGGCCGTACCCAGCGGGCCCAAACGGAAGTACTGGCCGATGTGAGTCGGTGTCGGATCGGAGGCGTTGTTCACCTCTTCCAGCCGGCCGAGCGCGTCGTAGCGGTACAGTCCATCCTTCAGGGTGCTGCGGCTGGTGATCGGCCAGCGGAGGACGGAACCAAGCCGTAGTTCGTGGGCAACGGAGTACGCGAGACTGGACTTGCCCACTCCTGGATCGCCGGTGACGAGCAACGGCCTGCGCAGGTAGAGGGCTGTATTGACCATCTCGAGGGTCTGCCGGTCGGGCTGATAGGCCTGGGCCCGCAGTGGCCACCGCTCGGTGAGACCGTAGTCACTGTCCCGGTCGAATGGCGTCGGCTCGTCGTCATAGAAGGCGCGCCAGGGCGGAGGTTCCGGCAGCTTCGCTACATCGCCGTGCGGCTCGCCGCTGCCCCGATAGATCAGCCAGTCACTCACGAGCCGAACCCCTCTCCGCGTAGTGCAGTGGTGTGTCGGGCAGCTGCCGATCAGGGTTGTCCCACAGCAGCACGAGATTCAGAGCGTGGTGCTCATCCGCGGCTCGGGACGCTGCTTCTCCGCGCAGCCGCCGGACCTTCTCCGGCCACCGGCCGGGCGGGGCATCATGCAGGTCCCGGCGCAGCTTGGCGAACGTGTCCGCCGTCGGGCACCGGCCCTGCTCGCCGCACCCCAAGCAGGCCCGGGTATGCGGCGCGGCGCCGCCCTTCTCGGCCTGTGGGACGGCGCAGCTGTCACGTTGCGTGCGCCGCCACATCACCACGGGCACTCCGCAGGACAGCGCCACCTCGAGTGCGGTCGTGGAGGGAGCCAGCCGGAGCGAGCCGGCGAGCACGAGCGCCGCGAGGTCGGGGTCGGTCTCCATCCAGCCTTCAAGCATCTCGTGGTCCGCCTGATGACTGTTACACGCCAATCCCAGTGCCTGCTGGCCGGCCACCGCACCGGCGGTGAAGCGGTCCCATCGCTCACGCCAGGTCGGGTGGAGTTCCTCATCCTCGAACCGTTCCAGGTCCCGCACCACCACCGGATACTTGCGGCCGAGGCTCGACCAGGCACGACGAGGCCACAGGCGCCAGGCATCGAAGTCTTCCTCCATGAGCTGCTGGGGGACGATCAACTCCACCATGACCCTGTCGCCACCACTTCGCCCGAGCAAGGCGAGTTGGTCCGGAAGCCGCTGACGGGTCAGGTCCAGTGCTTCTTCGAGCGGTAAGGCAGCGCTCTCGGCCGCGACCGGTGAAATGGCGTCCGGCCCCTCGTAACGCCACATCGCCACGTGGTAGCGGTCCCGGTCCACCACGGACGGTCGTAATCGGACCATCACAGATCGGAGGATGGCGGGGGGTGGCGTCGGCTCCCATAGTCCGGCCCATTCACCGCGGTCGATACCGAGCACTCCGCCCATCAGGTCCACCCAGGTGCGCAGGCGTGAACCGAGTTCACCCGCGTGCTCACGCGCGACCATGGCCAGGTACTGGAGCGTCCGTGGCGCCCGGTGCCCCGGAGTGACCAGTGATTCGAGCTCGCTCACCACGTCACGGTGTGCCCGCAGAGGAAGTTCCGGGGCCGCCGCATATCGACCGGACGCCTGGTGAAAGCCCGCTGACAGCGCGTCGGGCGCGGGGGCGGGCGCACTGGCGAGCATGGCGAACAGTTGGCGCTGGGCGGGCATCGGGATGCCGGCCGACCACGGTGGCGTGGGCGGATGCGGTGAGGAGAACGGCCATCGCAGATCACGGACGTGGAAGGAATCATGAGCCCGTACCAGCGCGCGGTAGGCCGACGGCTCCAAGAGGCGTAATGCACCGATGGGGGTCGCCAGGCCGCCCATGTCGCTGTCGGCCGAGCGGGTCGCCTTGACCACCGCGCACACCCCTCCGGTGCTCAGGTCGAGCACCGGTCCCCCTGACATGCCGTTGGTGACCTCGTCCCGCTTCAGCCGCAGCATTCGTCCGCCGTCCAACGTCTGCTCACCCTGGTACTCGAAGGTGGAGGTGAGCGGCTCCGGTACAGCGCGGTACTTGTCGGAAAAACCGATTGCCGTGAGGGGGCTGCCACCACTCGGCAACCGGTCGTACCACCAGGCACATGGGTGGTCCGTCGGGGCATCCGACAGCTTCACTATGGCCAGGTCCGGATATGGCCACAGGCCACCCCCGGTCGGGGCTGGAGAGGCGGCGACGACCCGGCCGTCGAGCTCAGCCTTCCCCCAGTGAACCGTGACGGGAGACCCCACCGCCGCCCCCGACACATGCGCGCAGGTGACGACGTAGCTGGGAGCGGCGAGAAACCCGCTGCCTGACGTCCGCCCGTGCACCCTGACCAAGCACCTACGGCCCTGCTCGGTCAACTGTCCCGCATACGCCATTCGTCTCCTCCGGTCTGAACCGACGTGACTGCCGCCATGCTCAGGTTCCGGTGCTCGGCTGCCGACCGCTCCAGGACAGGGTCACCTTGAGGGCGGCTTTGCCGCTCGTACCGGCGATCGCGGCCACCAGACCGTCCTTGCCCGCTGCCAGCTCCACGCCGAACTCCACGCTCACCCCGTCCGGAGCCGCTTGGGCGACGGCCTGACGGACATTGGCAGCCACGGATCGCAGCGTTTGGTCGAAGCCCCGCAGTGCTTGCACTCCGCCGTCGAAGAAGCCGGAATCTTGTGGTCCGGACGACTGCTCGACGTGAGCCCACACCACCTCGCCGTCCGGCAGTTGCACTTCCACTAACCGCTGCATCGTCCCCCGCTCGGGCCTGCGTTCGTACCGGACAGAGCCGGTTGATGAGCACCCAACGATAGCCGCGCGCGCCGGACCCGCGCATGGCTTCAGCCACGATGGGATCTCCTGTGAGCTGCCGCCTGTCCTCCATCTTCCGGCCTTCTCCGCTGCTTCACCGATCGCACTTCACGTCGGGCGTACGCCCCAGCCGCGTCCGTACGGCGACGGCGGCCGAGGCGATCACCGTGATGCCGCCCAGGACGGTGGGCCAGGTGATCTGCTCGTGGAGGAGCAGCGCGGCCCAGGAGATGGTCATGACGGGCTGGACGAGTTGTATCTGGCTGACCTGGGCCATCGGGCCGATCGCGAGGCCGCGGTACCAGGCGAAGAAGCCGAGGAACATGCTGACCACGCCGAGGTAGGCGAACGCGGCCCACTGGACGGGGGTGCCGGTCGGGGGGTGTTGCGCCATGGAGAAGGCGGCGAGGGCGGTCATCAGGGGCGCGGAGAGGACCAGGGCCCAGGAGATGGTCTGCCAGGCGCCCAGTTCGCGGGCGAGGAGGCCGCCCTCCGCGTAGCCGATGCCGGCCGCGAGGACGGCGCCGAGCAGGAGCAGGTCGGACCAGTGGAGGCCGCCGAGTCCGCCGCCTTGGAGGGAGGCGAACCCGACCGCGGCGATCGCGCCGACGGCGGCCATGGCCCAGAACCGGACCGGGGGGCGCTCGTGGCCGCGGAGGACGGCCAGTACGGCGGTCGCGGCCGGGAGGAGCGCGATCACGACGGCACTGTGGCTGGCCGAGGCGGTGGTCAGCGCGAAGGACGTCAGGACGGGGAAGCCGACGACCACGCCGCCCGCGACGACCGCCAGGCGGGCCCACTGGACACCGCGGGGCAGACGCTGCCTCGTGATCACCAGCGCGGCGGCGGCGAGGAGCGCGGCGATCACCGCCCGGCCGGAGCCGATGAACAGCGGTGACATTCCGCCGCCTTCGACGGCGACCCGGGTGAAGGGGACGGTGAACGAGAACGCCGCGACGCCGAGCAGGCCCCACCGGAGACCGGCATGAGCCGGGGATAGCACTGGGGCGGCGATCAGAGTAGCGCTACTATCATGTGTCATGAACAACGATAGCAGTTCGCGGATCGTCGCCGGGCTGAGCGAGTGGATCGCGACGGCCGCTCCGGGCGCGAAGCTGCCGTCCACCCGGACGCTGGTCGCGCGGTACGGGGCGAGCCCCGTCACGGTGCAGAAGGCGCTGCGGACCCTCGTGGCGCAGGGGTCGGTGGAAAGCCGGCCCGGCGTGGGGACCTTCGTCCGGGCGGTCCGGGTCGCTCGCCCCAACGACTACGGGTGGCAGACCGCGGCCCTCGGGACGCCGCCGCACCGCATTCCGCAGCTGTCCACCGCGTTGCGGACGTTCCCGAACGACGTGATCGCGCTGCACTCCGGCTATCCGGACCGGGATCTGCTGCCCGAGCGGCTGGTCCGGGCCGCGTTCACCCGCGCGGCCCGGGGCGACGCCGCCGTCAGCCGTCCGCCGTCCGCCGGGCTGCCGGAGTTGCAGGCGTGGTTCGCGACGGAGCTCGGCAGCGCGATGCCGGTGGGGGTCGCGCCCCCGGCACCGAGTGATGTCGTCGTCGTCCCCGGCAGCCAGAGCGGGCTCAACTCCGCCTTCCGCGCCGTCGTCGGTGAGGGCCGCCCGCTGCTGGTGGAGTCACCGACGTACTGGGGGGCGATCCTCGCCGCCGCGTCGGCGGGCGTGCGGGTCGTGCCGGTTCCCAGTGGAGCGGACGGCCCCGACCCGGACGAGCTGGCGCGGGCGTTCGAGCAGACCGGGGCGCGCGCGTTCTACGCGCAGCCGAACTTCGCCAACCCCACCGGCGCCCGCTGGGCGCCCGACCTGGCGGCCCGGGTCCTCGACACCGTTAGCCGGCACGGCGCGTTCCTGATCGAGGACGACTGGGCGCACGACTTCGGTATCGCCGCGGACCCGGTCCCCATCGCCGCCCGGGACGACAGCGGGCACATCATCTACCTGCGGTCCCTGACCAAAAGCGTCTCCCCGGCCGTCCGTATCGCCGCGATCGTCGCCCGAGGCCCGGCCCGTGAGCGCATCCTCGCCGACGCCCAGGCCGAGTCCATGTACGTCAGCGGCATGCTCCAGGCCGTCGCGCTCGACGTCGTCACCCAGCCCGCCTGGCGCACCCACCTGCGCAACCTCCGCCAGCAGTTGGCCGCCCGCCGGGACCTCCTCGTCGACGCGCTCCGGGAGCACGTACCCGCAGCCCGCCTCGAAGCTCTTCCGCAGGGTGGCCTGAACCTCTGGGTCCGGCTGCCGGACGCCACCGACCTGCCCCGGCTCGTCCGTGACTGCGAGAGCGCCGGAGTGCTCATCGCCCCCGGCGGCGAGTGGTTCCCCGCCGAACCGACCGGCGCGTACCTCCGCCTCAACTACTCCGGGCCCAACCCCGGTGCCTTCCCCGACGGCGCCCGCGTCATCGGGCAGGCGCTCGCGGCGCAGTAGGCGCGGTCGTGGTGCCTCGCGGGGCCGGCCCCTGTTGTCCGGCGGGAGCCCCGCGGAGATTCCTGCTCCGACGTCGGTGATCACGGGCGGGAGGTGCTGAGGTGGACTGGGGGACTCTCGTCGCTGCGGCGAGCGGTGGCTCGCCGGCTGTGTCCGGCACCGTTCTGGCCGACTGTCTGCGCCATCGCCACGAGGACGACCGGGGGGCGGGGGAGCGGCGGCGGGCGGTGTACCTCGAGTTCATCCGTGCCGCCGAGGCCTGCCATGCCCGGCTGTGGCAGATCGCCCAGGCTCTCGGCGCGGAAGCGGACCTCGACGCGGCCACCCGCGCGGCGCTGAACGAGGCCGCCGTCTACGAGGCGCGCGAGCGGCTGTTCATCGACGCGAGCACCGCGGTCGCCAGTGCCGGGCAGGCGATGTTCGAGGGGCTCCGCGCGCTCCGGCACGTGGTGGCGGCCGGCGCCGAGCCGGCCTCACCCGCCTTCCACGACGCCTACCATCCGTACATCGCCACGGTCTGGGCCTACCGGGTCGCGGTGCGCGAGGAGCTGGAGGGCCAGTCCTTCTCGCCCGGGGCCTTCGGGTGGGACCGGTGGGACGGGAAGGACCGGTGCCCGTTGTGCCGGGACGCGGCCGCCGCCGGACCGTGAGCGGCGGCCGGCCCGGCGCGCCGAGGCCGGGCCCCCGTCGCACCTCCGTCATCCCTCGTTGTTGCCCTCGTCCGAGCCGTCCGCCGCGCCGGTGGGCAGGTCCGGCGGGGTGTAGGAGCGCAGGGAGCGGGCCTTGGGGTCGGGGCGGACCGCGCCGAGGAGGGGGTTGGCGGCGATGGGGGAGACCTTGACGCGGGCGCCGGGGCGCGGGGCCTGGATGACCAGTCCGTCACCCAGGTAGATCGCCACGTGCGTGGCCTTGGGGAAGTAGACCACCAGGTCCCCGGGGCGCAGGGAGCGCAGCGGCACCTTGGGCAGGGTGCGCCACTGTTCCTGGCTGGTGCGGGGGATGGGGCGGCCCGCCTTCGCCCACGCCTGGGACGTGAGGCCCGAGCAGTCGAAGGACTCCGGGCCCTCGGCGCCCCACACGTACGGCTTGCCGATCTGTTCGGCGGCGTACGACAGGGCCTCGTCGCCCAGTTCCGAGGGGGCGCGGGCGCCTTCCAGCTCGCCGGTGGCGAGGAGCTCGCGCTGGGCGTCCTGTGTCTCGGACTCCTCCAGGGCGGTCAGCTCCTCGACCTCCTCGTCCGACAGCGCGGCGAGGGTCTCCTCGACCTCCTTCAGCCGTGCCGTCACCTCGTCGCGGGCCTTCTTCTGCTTCTCGGCCAGCGTCTGCTCCCGGTCCAGCGCCTTGCGGGACGCGGTCGCCAGCCGGTCCGCCCGCTTCTCGCCCTTCTCCAGCCGGGCCACGGTCGCCGCCCGTTCGCGGGATGCGCGCCGCAGCAGGTGGTGCTGGTCCAGGGCGTGGTCGGGGTCCCGGGCGAGGAGCAGCCGCAGGGAGGAGGAGAAGTCGGTACGGCCCTGGTACTGGGCGCGGGCCAGCCGCCCGGCCTCCACCCGGGCGTGGGCGAGGGAGTCGCGCGTCCTCGTCAGGTCGCCGGTGAGCTTCTTGGTCTCGGCGGCGAGCGCCTTCCGCTCCTCCTCGGTGGCGTTGTACGTCTCGGTCGCCTCCTCCGCCTGCTGGTACAGCGTGCGCAACTGCGTCAGCAGCTCGGGCACGCTGGACGAGCCGGACGCTTCGGTGGGCGACTCGGCCGGTTCCGTGGGCGACTCGGACGCTTCCGTGGGCGACTCGGACGCTTCCGTGGACGAGCCGGGCGGCACGCTGGACGGCTCGGCCGGTTCTTCCGTGGACGAGCCGGGCGGTTCGGGCGCGGCGGCCGCGGGGGCGGCGGGCAGTGCGGCCAGCAGAAGGGACGCACAGACCGTCCGCAGCAGTCTTCCTGACATGTCATCACCTCCGCTCCCATCATGGGGCGGCAAATGGTATGACTAGCGTATTAAGTGCATGACGGGGTGGATGGGGGCAGAAGGGTCACCCGTCCTGGCTACTCCACCGGCAGCCCGTAGAACATCCGGTCCCGCCGGACGACCGCGCCCGCGGCCCCCGCCGCCAGCACGCCGTACGCCGCCGAGGTGTCCTCGCCGCCCGGGGCCTGGACCCCCGCGTTCTGGAACTTCCACAGCCGCCGCCCGTCACCCGCCGCGAACGCGGTGACCTGCGAGCCGTCCGCCACGAGCAGGGTGCGGCCGCTCGTACTGACCGTCACGCCCGGGACGTCGCCGCCGGCCTCCGCCTCCGTACCGCGCCGCCAGCGCGCCCGGCCGGTCGCCGGATCGAGCGCGTACACCGTCTGGGAACGGTCGGCGACGTACAGCGTGCCGCCGTGCACCTGGGCGCGCCCGAAGACGGCGGTGCCCGGCAGCTGCCACAACGGCCGACGGGTCCCGGTGTCGAACGCGTGCAGGCCGCCCGTGACCGCTGCGTACAGCCGCCCCGACTCGTCCCCGGACACCGTGCTGCCCGGCCGTGCCGTGCCGAACGGCCGGAACCACTGGCGCGCGCCGGTGGCCCGGTCGTGCGAGAAGAAGATCGCGAGCCCCTTGGCGGCCTTGACCTGAGCGGCCGTCAGCGACCGCGGGTCCTGGCGTACGACGAGCGCGTCCGGGCGCAGGGCGAGCACCTCGTAGGCCGGGGTGTACGGGGCACGGCCGTTGGGCACCTGGATCCGCCACAGCTCCTTGGACCGTGCGACGTCGTACGCGAAGAGGTACGTACGGGTCGCCAGCGTGCCGGTGAACCACACGACCGTGCCGGAGTGTCCGGCCACCGACGCCGGGCGGACGCCGTCCGGGTACGCCACCCGTTGACCGACCGTGCCGTCCTTGGGGGAGAGCAGCAGGAAACCGGCGGCGCCCACGACGAGCAGCCGGTCCTTCCCGATGGTCAGGGCGCGGTGTACGGAGGCGGCGTCGGCGCGCTGCCAGAGGCGCCGGCCGGTGGCCAGGTCGACGGCCGCGGTGTGGGCGTCGGTGGTGAGGACCAGGGCCCGGTCCCGCCAGACGGCGGCGTTCAGCGTGGAGCGGGCGGTGGCGGGGTGCTCGTACGCCCAGCGCGGCTGGGGCGGTACCCCGGCGACGGCGGGGCGCGGCCGGGCGGCGGGCTTGGCGTCGGTGCGCGGCTCCTCGCCGTCACCGGACGTGAACGCGAGGACGCCGCCGCCCCCGAGGACGGCCCCCGTCACCCCGGCGGCCAGCCCGGTGAACAGGCCGCGCCGGGAGAGGGCGGGCGCGGAAGCGGGCGCGGATGCCGGGGCGGGGGCGGCAGGGGCGGGGGCGGCAGGGACGGGGAGCGCGGGTGGCTGCGCCTGGACCGGCGGGGCGGGCGGGAGGAGGACCGGCGGCGGCGCGGGCACCGGGGCCGGGGCCGGGGACGGGCGCGGCACGACGAGTTCGGTGGTGACGGGATCCCGGCGCACCTGCCGCCCCACACGGACGGTCCGCCCGTCCGTGTCCTCCGGCGTCTCCGTGTCCTCCGGCGCCTCCAGGGCCGCCGCCCGCGTCTCCTGCTCGTCGAGCGCCTCGACCACCCGGTCCGGGAGCCAGCCGCCGCGGGCCAGGGCCGACGCGCCCTCCAGGGCCAGGACCGCGGCCACCTCCCCGGCCCCGGGGCGGTCCTCCGGGGACTTGGCGAGGCACCGGGCGATCAGCGGGCGCAGGTCCTCCGGGACGGCACCGAGGGCCGGTTCGGCGTCCGCGATGGCCTCCGCGTCCGCCAGCGGAGGGGTGCCGGTCGCGGCGTACGCCAGCAGCAGCCCGAGCACGAAGACGTCCGACGGCGGGCCCGGCTCGTGACCGGCGACCTGCTCGGGGGTGAGGTAACCCAGCCGTACCGACAACTGCCCGCCCTCATGGGCCTGGGCCGACTCGGCCGCGCCCAGGGCGCCGAACGCGGTCAGCCGCGGCCCGTCGGCCGCCAGCAGCACGGTGCCGGGGGCGAGCCCGTGCAGCACGGCGCCGGTCGCGTGGACCCGCGACAGCGTCTCGGCGAGCCCCGCGCCCAGCACCCTCAGCGCCCGCTCGGGCAACGGCCCGGCCAGGGCGACCGCTTCGCCGAGGGTGAGCGCGGGTACGTAGGGCGTCGCCGTCCACAGCAGCGGTCCGTCGACGGAGGCCTCCAGCGGCTGGGCGACCCAGCCGCCGGCCAGCCGCTCGGCCGTGCGGGCCTCCGCCGCGAACCGGCGGCGGAAGGCGGGCAGTTCCGCGAGCGCGGCCGGCGCCACGGTGAGGACGACCCGCGTACCGTCGTCGCCCCGCGCGAGGTACCGCACGGCGCTCGCCGACTCCCGCAGGCGCGCGAGGACGGTGTACGGCCCGCACCGGCGGGGGTCACCGTCCCTCAGCGGTCCGATCGGCTGAAGCGGCGACGACGATTCCATGCGGAGGCTCCCCCTCTTGGCGGCGCGGCGGCGCGGCGGCGGCGATGCGGCGACGCCAGGGCGCGACGGCGCGACGGCGCGACGGCGCGCATGCCCGTGATCCTACGACTTCCGTGACCAGGGCCACTTCAGCTCGCGCCGCTCGCGGCCCTCGGGGGCGTACTCGTACTTCCAGCCACGCTGGAGCCCGAGCCGCTTGGTGTAGCCGGAGGGGACACGGCGGTAGGCGTGGACGGTCGGCGGGCCGCCGTCCTCGGCCGGGACGGGGACGGTGTACCACTTGGGCGGGTGACCGGTCATGCCGGTGAGCACCGGCAGGACGCGGCCGTCCAGGGGACCGCCGTAGAAGGGGGTGTTCTCGCTTCGCACACCCCCAGTCTCACACCCGGCTCACAGCAGGTGCGCGGCCCCGCTCACCACGGGGAGCACCCGGCGTACCAGGGTGCCCACCGGCCCCTCGGCCGTCTCCTGGGAGAGCAGCACCGCCAGCGCCCCTGCCGTCTGCTCGTCGCTCGCGGCGGTCGCCGTCAGCAGCGCGACCAGGTGGTCGACCAGCCAGGCACGCAGTTCGGCGGCGGGCGGCTGCTTGTCCTCGTCCAGCCAGATGAGTGACGCCGCCTCGACCGCCGCGATCCATGTACGCACCATCATCCGCAGCCTCGGCCCCGGGCCGGGGACGCCCAGGTGCAGCAGGACCTGCTCGGCGGCCGCGCGGCGTACCTCGTCGACGATCGCGGTCGTACGGGAGGTCTCGGCGACGCTGCCGCCCTGGAGCAGGGCGCTGAACCCGGCGTCGTGCTGGTCGACGAAGGCCAGGTACCGGTCGAGGACGCGGGCGAGCCGCTCGGTGGGCGGGCCCACGGGCGGTTCGGCGAAGCACAGCTCCAGCTCGTGGGCGGCCGACCGCAGCGCGGCCTCGTACAACTCCTGCTTGCCACCCGCGAAGTAGCGGTACACGAGCGGGCGCGAGACACCGGCCGCCTCGGCGACGTCGTCGAGCGAGACGTCCTCCGGCGCCCGGTGCGCGAAGAGCGAGAGGGCGACGCCGAGGAGCTGCGTACGGCGCTCCTCGACGCTCAGCCGTCGGTACGCGGGTGCGGGCGTGGCGGCACTGGTCATGCCCGCAGCGTAACTCCGCCCCCTCCTCGGTGGTGCCGGGCTTCAGGCGAGGAGGCCGGAACTCTTCCAGAGCCTGCGGCCCACGCCCCGCAGCACGCCGATGTCGTCGAGGAAGTCCGTCAGCCGCCTGGCGCCGGACTGCATGACCTCGCGGCGGTGGCCGCTCGCCCGCACCTGGGCGACCGCCTCGCGCCGGTCGAGGCCGACGTTCTCGTACACCTGGGGGTTGACGAAGCAGACGGAGAAGACGCGGGCCGCCTCACCGCAGCTGATCCGGGTGAACTCCTGCTCCCAGCGCGGGGCGGTGACCATCTGGCGGCGCAACTCCTCGCGCGCGTACCGGACGTGCCGGGCCTCCTCCACCACATGGATGCGGGTCACGCCGCGCACCAGGGTCTGGACGCGCTCGTCGGGGAAGGTCAGGCGCTGCATCCAGTCGAGGATCTCCTCGCCGAGCAGCGTGGCCGCGAACGAACCGGGGGTGGTCGACACGGTCTTCAGGACGCGCGCCATGTTGTGGTAGACGCGCGGCACCGGGTACGCCGGGGCCTGGCCCTTCTGGATCATCCTGGCGAACATCATCGAGTGGCGGCACTCGTCGGCGATCTCGGTGAGCGCGTACCGGACGTGGTTGCTGGTGACCGACTTGTCGTAGATGTGCCGGACCAAAAGCTGCATCAGGATGATCTCGAACCAGATGCCGAGCGAGGCGAGCGACGCGGCCTCGTGCCGGGCCAGGTCCATCCGCTGTTCCTCGGACATCTTCCGCCACAGCGGGGTGTCGTAGAGGGAGACCAGCTCCGGCGGCCAGAACCACTTGCCGTCCTCGATGGGGGCGTCCCAGTCGAGTTCCTTGTCCGGGTCGAAGGAGTGCTTCGCGGAGGACTCGAGCAGACGCTCGGCGACCTGTTCGCGGTCCCGGAGCGGGCCGAGCGCGTCGCGGAGCAGACGTATGTCGCGTTCGGACACGGTCGTCATGAGCGGGGCACCTCGCGCAGTTGGCGTTACTGGGGGTCATCCCTTATAAGACTGCGTGTCAGCAAGGCCGTCAATCCCCTGTGCCCGACTTGTTGACCCGGCGTCTACCAACGTGTGAGCCTGCCAACCATCCGTCAGCGCACAGGCGAAGGAGCCGTCCGTGTCGACGCATGACCTCTACACCAGGAATCCGGGAGACCCGATCTGGCAGGTTCCGGCGACCGGCGCCGCCCGGTTCAGCTGGGACTACGACGACGGCCGCGACCGGCTCCTCGCCCTCTACCAGAAGGGAAAGGACAAGCAGTGGGACGGCGCCACGCGTATCGACTGGGACCTGGAGGTCGACCCGTACGACCCCCTCGGCACCCCGGACGAGGCGCTGACCCTGTACGGGACGCGCCACTGGGCCAAGCTGACCGAGAAGGACAAGGGCGAGCTGCGCAAGCACTACGCCTCGTGGCAGTTCAGCCAGTTCCTGCACGGCGAGCAGGGCGCGATGATCTGCGCGGCCCGGATCGTCGAGTCCGTCCCCGACATGGACGCCAAGTTCTACTCCGCCACCCAGACGATGGACGAGGCCCGGCACGCCGAGATATACGGCCGCTTCCTGCACGAGAAGATCGGGATGCTCTACCCGATCAACGACAACCTCCAGGGGCTGCTCGGCGACACCCTGCGCGACTCCCGCTGGGACATGCCCTACCTCGGCATGCAGGTCCTCATCGAGGGCCTCGCGCTCGCCGCGTTCGGAATGATCCGGGACACCACGAACAAGCCGCTGCCGAAGCAGATCCTGGCGTACGTCATGCAGGACGAGGCACGGCACGTCGCCTTCGGCCGCATGGCGCTGCGCGACTACTACAAGCAGCTCACCGACGCCGAACTGCGCGAGCGCGAGGAGTTCGTCATCGAGGGCTGCTACCTCATGCGCGACCGGCTGCGCGGCGTGGAGGTGCTGGAGAACTTCGGCGTCTCGAAGAAGGAGGCGGAGGGGTTCGCGGAGCAGTCGGAATTCCTGCGTCTGTTCCGTAAGTTGCTGTTCAGCCGGATAGTGCCGTGCGTCAAGGACATCGGCCTGTGGGGCGAACGGCTCCAGAAGGCGTACGTCGACATGGGCGTCTTCGAGCTGGGCGACTCCAACCTGGACCTGCTGATGACCCAGGACGAGGAGATCGCGGAACAGCTCGACCGGGAACGCTTCGCGGCCGAGGAGGCCGAGCGGGTCGCGGAGGTGACGGAGGCCATCGCGAAGGGTGGCTCGTGACCAGGGCGTTCGTGCCCGTGACGTAGCCTGGCGGGCATGACCATGCCGCCTCCGCCCCAGCAGCCGCCCGGCCCCTACGGTGCGTACCCCGGCCCGCAGCCCGGCCCGCACGCCGCACAGCCCTCCGGCCCGTATGGTGCGCAGCCCGGCTTCCCGCAGCAGTACCCCGGGCCGCCCGGCCCGTACGGCGGCCCGATGCCCGGCCCGTACGGGGTGCAGCCGCCGCGGAAGAAGCGCACCGGGTTGGTCGTCGGCCTCGTCGCCGGGGGGCTCGTCCTGCTCGGCTGCCTCGGCTACGGCGTCAAGATGGTCGTCGACGGCCCCGGCGGCGCCTCCTTCCCGGCGGCCACGCACAAGCTCACCGTGCCCAAGACGGTCGCGGGCGGCGAGTACACGCTCGCCGAGGACATGTCCGAAACCGAGGGCAAGAAGGTGCTGGACGACACGTACAGCAGGAGCTTCCGCACCGACGGGGCGGTGGTCGCCCACTACACCGCCGGGTCCGGCGGCACGATGAAGGCGATGGTCGTCAGCGGCATCTACGGGCAGCTGAAGAACCCCGACACCGAACGCAGGAACATGCTGGAGGGCGCCGCCACGGCCAAGGACGCCAAGGTCGAGATACCCGCGAAGGACGTCACCCCCGCCGGGTCGCCGGTCACGGTGGAGTGCGAGGTGCTCACCAACACCAGCAACGGGATCACCTTCCCGATGTGCGGATGGGGCGACGACAACACCGTCACCGCCATCGGCGTGGTCGACGCGGCCTCGGCCGGCCAGAAGCCCGAGGACATCGACCTGGCCGCGGCCGCCGAGCTGACCTTGAAGGTCCGTTCGGAAATGCGCAAGCCGCTCTAGCCGAGGTCCCCCGGCGGGAACGTCGTCCGCAGCGTGAACGCGTGCGGCGTCGGGCCCTGTTCACGCAGGTGCAGGAGGCGCTTCTCGGCCTCCTCCACCGTCGGACGGTGGCCCGCCTCCACCCACCACAGCGCGGTCATCGCCTCCTTGACCCGCTCGAACCACTCGTACCGGCGGCTCAGCAGCTCCCGGTGCCGGCCCTGGTACATGAACGCCGTCAGGGCGTCGATGTCCCGCCACACCGTCAGGTTGACGATCAGCCACTCGTCGCCGAAGACGGGTACGTCGGTGGCGTCACCGCTCTCGCTCTGCAGCCGCCAGACAAAACCGTCGGCGGCGTCCGCCGTGGCGTTCACGGGGTCGAGCGCGTCGACGAAGTCCTTCAACTCCGGGGAGTCCAGCGGGAATTTGAGACGGGCGATGTTCACCTGGGCGAGCTCGAAGTCCATGGGCGCACCATAATCACGGCCCGAACGGCCCGCCCATCCCGTTTCGCGGACCGAGACGACCGGCGCTGCGCCGCTCCTCCTCCCGCAACGCCTCCTCCATCACCGACCGCGCGATCGGCGCCGCGCTGCCCCCGCCGCTGATGTCCTCCCGGTTGGCCGAGGCGTCCTCCACGACCACCGCCACCGCCACCGCCGGCCGGCCCGTTCCCTCCGCCTGCGCCCAGCCGATGAACCACGCGTACGGCGTGCCGATGTTGCCCACGCCGTGCTGCGCCGTACCGGTCTTGCCGCCGACCTTCGCGCCCGGGATCGCCGCGTTGCTGCCCGAGCCGCCGTCGACGACGTCCACCATCAGCTGCTGGAGCCGCAGCGCGGTCGGCGGCAGCATCGCCTGCCGGTAGGTGCGGCGGACGTGCTGCGTCACGGTGTCGCCGTCGGAGGTCGTCGTCCGGTCCACCAGGTGGGGGTACGCGATCTCCCCGCCGTTGGCGACCGCGGCGGCGACCATCGCCATCTGGAGCGGGGTGGCCCTGGTGTCGTACTGGCCGATGGCGGAGAGGGCCAGCCGGTCCACCGTCATCTCGGTGTCGAAGTTGGACCTGGCCACTGCCGACGGGACGCGCAACGAGGGGTCGTTGAAGCCGAACCGGGCCACCGCGTCGAGCATCCCGGCGGCCCCCACCTTCACCCCGAGGTGGGCCATAACGGTGTTGCAGGACCAGCGGATCGCGTACGCCAGTGAGGCGTTGCCGCATCCCTTGGCCTCGTTGGGCAGCACGGTGCGCGTGCCCGGCAGCAGGTACGGCTCGGGGGCGTCCGTCGGGGCGTCGACGTCCGTGACGATCCCGGCGTCCAGTGCGGCCGCCGCGGTCACGATCTTGAACGTGGAGCCGGGCGGATAGGTCTGCCGCAGGGCCCGGTTGAGCATCGGCTGGCCCGGTGCCGCGTTGAGCCGGGCCCACGCCGCGGCCACCTCGCGGCCGGTGCCGGACAGCAGACCCGGGTCGTACGAGGGGCTGCTCACCAGCGCCAGGACCCGTCCGCTGGACGGCTCGATGGCGGCGACCGCGCCGCGCCTGCCGCCGAGCTCCTCGTACGCGACGCGCTGCAGCGACTCGCGGATGGTGGTGACGACGTCCCCGCCCGGCGGCCGGGTGCGGCTGAGGTCGTGCCAGAAGGGGAAGAGCGCCAGCATCGGGCTCGTACCGGACAACACGGGGTCCTCGGCGTGCTCCAGGAGGGTGGTGCCGTACGTCTGCGAGGCATGCCCGGTCACCGGGGCGTACAGCGGGCCGTCGGTGTACGTGCGCTCGTGGCGCAGCTGCTCGCCGGTGTCCTTGGAGCCGGTGACGGGCCTGCCGTCCACGACGATGTCGCCGCGCGGCTCGGCGTAACGGGCCATGACCAGGCGCCGGTTGGCCGGGTTCTTGTCCAGTGCCGGTGCTTCGAAGACCTGGACGCGGGCGGCGTTGACCAGCAGGGCGGCGAGCAGGAGCAGGCACAGCAGGGCGGCGTGCCGGATGCAGGGGATCACCGGGCCTCCGTCACGACGGGGAGGATGGCACCGGGCTCGGCGCCCTGTGGTTCGGGGGCGCGGGCCGAGTCGCTGACGCGGATCAGGAGTGCCACGATGATCCAGTTGGTGACGACCGACGAACCGCCCTGTGCGAGGAACGGCATGGCCATACCGGTCAGCGGGATCAGGCCCATCACCCCGCCCGCGATGACGAACACCTGGAGCGCCGGGATGGAGGAGAGGCCGGTGGCCAGGAGCCGGCCGAACGGATCCCGCAGCGCGAGACCGGTACGGAAACCACGGGCAATGAGCAGGGCGTACAGAAGGAAGACGGCAGTCAGCCCGGCCAGGCCCAGCTCCTCGCCCGCGGTGGCCAGGATGAAGTCGGACTTGGCGGCGAAGCCGATCAGGATCGAGTCACCGAGGCCCAGGCCCGTACCGAGCATCCCGCCGGCGGCGAAGGCGAACAGCGACTGTGCGAGCTGGCCGGGGCCCCGGCCCGCCTCGATGGACGCGAAGGGGTGGAGCCAGTCCTCCACGCGGCTGTTGACGTGCGGTTCGAGACCACCGACCACGAACGCCCCGGCCGCGGCCAGCAGCAGCCCGACGGCGACCCAGCCGGTGCGGCCGGTGGCCACGTACAGCAGGATCACGAACAGCCCGAAGAACAGCAGCGAGGTGCCGAGGTCCCGCTCCAGCACGAGGACGCCCACGCTCACCAGCCAGATCGCGACGATCGGCCCGAGGACCCGCCCGGTGGGCAACTGCACGCCCCACACCCGGCGGCCGGTGTACGCGAGGGCGTGACGGTTGGCGGCGAGGTACGCGGCGAAGAAGACCGCGAGCAGGATCTTGGCGAACTCGCCGGGCTGGAAGGAGAATCCGCCGATCCGGATCCAGATCTTGGCGCCGTTGACCGCGGGGAAGAAGATCGGCACCAACAGCAGCAGCAGCGCGGTGGCGACGGACACGTACGCATAGCCCTGGAGGGTGCGGTGGTCGCGGAGGAGGACGACCACGGCGATGAACAGCGCGACGCCGAGGGTGGACCACACCAGTTGGGTGGGCGCGGCGTGGTCGGCGGGGGTCTCCAGGTCGAGGCGGTAGATGAGGACCAGGCCGAGACCGTTGAGCAGGACCGCGATGGGGAGGAGGAGCGGGTCGGCGTACGGGGCGCGGAAACGGACCGCGAGGTGCGCGAGCAGGGCGAGCAGCCCGAGCCCGGCGCCGTACGCGGCGGCGTCCGGGGGAACGGCGCCGGTCCTGGCGAGGCCGACGCCGAGGTAGCCGTAGACGGAAATGAGGACGGCGCCGATGAGGAGGGACAGCTCCACCCCCCGGCGCTTGTGCAGACGCACCCCGGGCGGCGGGGCGTCGGCCCTCGTTGCGGTCATGCCCCGCAACGTAGCAAGCGATGAGGCGTATGTCCGTTATGTCGGCCCGGGGTGCCCCCTGACGCCACGTCGCGTGACACGCCCCCAGACGGCACCTGCCGGGGCGACTGCCCGGAACGGGGACGGGCCCCGGAGCGGGCGGGGGCGACTGCCCGGAACGGGGACGGGCCCCGGGGTGGGCCGGTTACGCGGTGGGGGCGTCCCGCACCGGGGGTGCCGGGGGCTCCGGTGTGTCCCGGTACGGGGGGAGCGCCAGGCGGGCCTCGGCGCCGCCGTCGGGCGCGTTGGCGAAGCGCAGCTCCGCGCCGATGACCGACGCCTGGCCCGCCGCGATCGTCAGGCCCAGCCCATGGCCCTTGCTGCCGCTCTCCGTGCGGAACCGCTGTGGCCCGTGCTCCAGGAGGTACTCCGGATACCCGGGCCCGTGGTCGCGGACGGTCACCACCGGGCCGTCCACCGTCAGGGCGACCGGCGGCCGACCGTGCTTGTGGGCGTTGGTCACCA
Organism: Streptomyces sp. NPDC000229; assembly: GCF_040300825.1. Classification (NCBI taxonomy): domain Bacteria; kingdom Bacillati; phylum Actinomycetota; class Actinomycetes; order Kitasatosporales; family Streptomycetaceae; genus Streptomyces; species Streptomyces sp. NPDC000229. The sequence goes on along the minus strand of NZ_JBEPEL010000019.1, from coordinate 5,533 downwards.
GGTTGCCCAGCACCCGTTCCAGGCGCCGCTTGTCCGTCTCGACGCGCGCATCCCGGACGACCCGCACCTCCGTGTCCGTGCCCGACGCCCGCACCACCCGCTCGACCAGTGGGCCCAGCTCGTGCACATCGAGGTCGACCTTCTCGGTGCGCGTGTCCAGCCGGGAGATCTCCAGCAGGTCCTCCGTCAGCGACCGCATCGCCTTCACCCGGTCCCGGACCAGTTCGGCGGGCCGCCCCGGCGGCAGCAGTTCGGCCGCCGCCGAGAGACCCGTCAGGGGCGTACGCAGCTCGTGCGCCACGTCCGCCGTGAAGCGCTGCTCGCTCAGCAGCTTGCCCTGGAGGCTGGACGCCATGGTGTCCAGCGCCCCCGACACGGTCGCGACCTCGTCCTCCGGATGGGCGGGGTCCTTCGTACGGGGGTCATTGACGCGCGCGTCCAGGTCGCCCGCGCTGATCCGCCGCGCCACCTGCGCCGTCAGGTGCAGCCGCCGTGTCACCCGGGTCACCGCGAACGACCCGACCAGCAGCGTCGCCCCGATCGCCAGCACGGAGGAGCCCACGATCGCCTGGTCCAGCCCGCTGATGGTGCTCGCGCTCAGCGAGTAGTCCACGCGTACCGCCAGTGCCCGGCCGTCGGCGGGACCGGCCGCCCACATGGTGGGCCGGCCCGCGGGGTCGTCGGCCACCACCGTGCCGCGCTCGCCCCGGACCGCCAGGGCGCGCAACGGGGACGGAATGCCGTCCGGGTCGACGCCCGCGTACGGCGGCAACGGCTCGCCCGCCTCGTACGCGCGCGTCACCTCCTCCAGCCGCTCCAGCGCCTTCTCCCGCGCCGTGTCCACCGTCTGCCGGGTCACCGACGCATGGACCAGCGCGCCCAGCAGGGCGGCCAGGGCGCAGCACATCACCGTGATGAAGACCCCGGCCTTCCAGGTGAGCGTCGCCATCCAGGCGGGCGGCCTCGGGCGTCGCATCACGCACCGCCCCCCGTCGGGGAAGGAGCCGGCGAGGCGGGCTTCGGCGGCACCGGCTTCACCCGGACGATCTCGTCCCGCGTGGGGAGCAGCGTCCGCTGCTGGGCGTCCCACGACCACGCCGTGCGGTACTCGTATCCCGGGATGCCCGCCGAGACCACCCGTACGACCAGGTCCTTGCCCGCCAACTGCACGCCCACGACCTGGTCGACGGTGGACATGATCCGGGTCAGGCCGCCCTTCTCGGGCATGTACACACGCAAGCCGGTCTGCTGGTCGGGCATACGGATGCCGACGACCAGCTCGTCCTTGCCGTCCCCGGTGAGGTCCCGGTAGTACGGCGTCATCACCGGGCACTGCCTCGGCCTGCGCCCGCACTCCCGGATCTGCTCGGCCGTCTCCTGGTACATGCCGTCCGGGCCGCTGTACTCGTCGGGGTGCGCCGCCACCTCGGCCTGCACGACGGCCACCGGGTCGACCCGGTGGACGTCGTCGCCGGGGGCCTTGACCCCGGGCACCCGCGCGGTGTCGCTCTCGCCGTAGTCGTACGGCGGCGCGGTGACGGGCGGCAAGTCGGGCCACAGCCGGACCGGGCCGACGGCCGTCGGTGTGGGGCCCGCGCTCTGCAGTTCGCCCGCGTTGCCACAGCCCGACAGCAGGAGCGTGGCCACCGCCGCGCCGGGCAGCAGCAGCGCCGCGTACACGGCCGGGCGGTGCGGGCTCACGGTGCTCCTGACTGGCGCGGCGCCGGACGGCGGACGGGCGGACGGGTCGGTCTTCCGTAAACCTTATTCGTACGGAAGTCCTTTTTGTCGACCGTGCGTCCGGCGCCCGGCGTTCCCCGCCGCCCGCGTCACCGTAGGTCCGGCCCCCGGCCGTCCCACCGCCCGCGTCACGGTGCGCACGCGTCACCGCACCTCCACGGCCGGTACGGCCCCGCGTCACCGCACCCCCGCGTCACGGTGCGCACGCCTCACCGCACCCCCGCGGCCCGTGCGGCTCCGCGTCAGCGCACCCGTGTGTCTCCTGACAGCAGCCGGTCGGCCTGCTCCCGCGTGATGCGCTGCTCCGCGCCGCAGAACGTGCACTGCGTCGCGTACGACGTCGACACCGGGAACAGCGGCACGAAGAACAGCGTGAACTTGGTGGTCTTCTTCCGCAGCGCGTGCGCGGCGGGATTGCCGCACCGGCCGCACACCAGCGTCAGCATCGCCAGTTGCTGGAGATACCCCTTCGTCCCGAAGATGATCATCCGGCGGTCTCCTCTCCGGAGTGGCCCATCGCCCGCCGGCACAACGCCAGCAGCTTCTCGTCGTGGTGGACGTCGTGGTCGCCCGAGGTGCCCTCCGACACGTTGTGCCGGCGCGAACGGGCCAGCTCCGCCCGCAGCAGCGGGGTCGCCTCCGCCGGCACGGGCCCCAGGTCCGCGAGGCACTCGGCGATCCCCACCCGTGTGTGCCGGTTCTCCTTCCAGGCTCCCACCAGCACCGGCAGGGCCTCCCGGACGTCCCCGGTCACCCGGCACAGCGCCACGGCCGCGTCCACCCGCAGCCATACCCCGGGCGCCGCCAGGCACGCCCGCAGCTCCGGCGCCACGGCCTCGGCCGCCCGCCCCATCGCGGCGACCGCCCATGCCGCCTCCCGCCGCTGTGCCGCGTCCGGCGCGAGCAACAGGGCCCGCAGCCGGGGCAGTACGGCTCCGGCGTCACCCTCCACCGCCCACAGCGCACGGGCCGCCGACGTCGCCACCGCCACCGAGCAGTCGTCCAGCAGCGCCCGCAGGTCGCCCGCCGCCTCGCCCGCCGCAGGCCCGAACGCCGTCAGCGCCCGCAGCGACGACTCCACCACCCATTCGCGGCGGAACGCGGGCGCCCCGCGCAGCACCCGCAGCACCTCCGGCAGCGCCTCCGCCGCTCCCAGGTGCGCCAGCGCCAGCAGCAGCGGGCCCGCCTCCTCGCTGAGCTCCTCGTCCAGCGGCAGGGCGCCGAGCCGGTGCCGCAGCGCCGGCACCAGCGGGGCGCCGTTCTCGCCCAGGTGCGTGACGGCGTAGCCGAGCCGGCTGTCCAGGTCGGGCTGCTCCAGGGCCCGGGCCAGCGCAGGCACCGCCCGGGCATCACCGGTACGGGTGAGGGCCAGCAGCGCGTTGCCCGTCCCGAACCGGCCGCCCACCCGCTCCGGCGCCCAGGGGGCCGGGTCGGCCGCCACCTTGGCCGCCAACGCGTCCGCCGCCGGGCGGGCCACCTCGAACAGGCCCTCCAGCCACGTGACGGCGGCCTCCCGCAGCCGCGGTTCGGGGTCCGCCAGCTGCGCCCCGACGAGCCGCACCACCTCGTCGTACGCCCCCCGCCACGTCCGCACCAGGCCGCCGCACATCCACACCGCGTCCGCCCGCTGGTCCCGGTCGGGGCTGCGCAGCTGGGCGGTGACCAGCGCGATCCGGTCCTCGACCCGGTCGTCGAGGGCGCTGTGCAGGGTCCGCAGCAGGTCGTCGGCCCACGCCGAGCCACGCCCGGCGCGCTGCTCCTCGCGCAGCTCCCGCAGCCGGCCCACCAGGGTGGGTGCCCCGTGCCGCGGTTCGAGCAGCTCCGGCACGTCGGGCAGCTCCAGCGCATCGGGCAGGTCGCGCAGCTCCGCCAGCACGCCCAGGTCGGTCAGGTCCGGGAGGCCGGCTGCGCCCGCCGGACCGCCCACCGGATCCGGACGCCCACCCCACCCCGGTGCTTCCCGCAGCTCCTCCAGCAGTTCCGTCACCGTCTCGACGACATCGCCCGGGAGCCGCGCGGGGGAGCACCGTGCCAGCTGGGCGAGGGCCGCGAGGCGCAGGGCGGGGTCCTGGGCGGCGCCCATGAGCCAGCCGAGCCAGTCGGCGATCTCGTCGCGCAGCGACTCGTACCGCAGGGCGATCCGGCCCACGGCCTCCACCAGCGCGAGCCGCACCTCGGTGTCCGTCTCGACGGTCAGCCGCTCCCGCAACAGGGCCAGCACCCGCGCGGGGTCGCCGTGCAGCGAGGCGAGCGCGCCCGGTGCCGCGAGCCGTACCTCCCGGTCCTCGTCGTCGACGAGCGCGAGGAACACGTCCGCACCGGCGGCGACGGCCGCGGCCGCCATCGCGTAGTTCGCCGCGTCCTCGAAGGCCTCGTCCTCCGGGTCCAGTTCGTCGAGTTCGTCGTCGCCGTCCAGGTCGATGCCGCCGATGCTGGCCAGCAGCTCGACGATGCAGCCGCGGTCCTGCACCTCGGGCGTGGCCACCAGCTCCAGCAGGAAGGGGATGCAGGCGAGCGTCGAGTCGTACACGTCGCCCTGGTGGTGCACCGCGCCGTACATGCCGTCGAGCGCGACCTCCCGCTCCGCCGGATCGGGAGAAGCGAGCCCGCGCAGCAGCTCGGGCACGTCGTCAGCCGGACCGTAGGCATGACCCAGCGAGGCCCAGTCGACCTCGTCGATCCCCGTGAACATGCCGTCCCTCCCCGCGAACACTGCACTTGGGGGCAATAGTGCACCACACCACCGAGCGCCATGCCCCGGCAATCGGACACGCCCCGCCACCGTCGAGCGCCCGTCCCCTGCCCCTCCCTCACCCGTCCCCTGCCCCCTCTTCCGCCCCTCTCCTGCCCTTCTCTTGCCCCCGTGGGGCAGGGCTGTTCCCATGGGCGTGGGGGTGATGGGGCATGACCGCACTGCGCGTCACACCGAGCGGCCGCGGCGGCGGCCGGCTGTGGGTCAGCCTGCAGGACGGCCGGGACATCGCCTGGTACGACCGGGACAGCGGCCGGATCAGCCTGCTGTCCGAGGCGTACGAGGACGAGGTGCGGGCCGCGCTCGCGCCCTTCGTCACCGGCGAGGTCACGGTCGGCCCGCCGCCCGTGCCCACCGCCTCCGACCTGACCCGCCTCACCCTTCACCCCGACGACGACCTCGCCCCCAACCGCCCTGGCGAAGCCCTGCACGGCATGCTCGACGGTGCCTCCCGGCGCCGCTTCGGCCGGCATGAACCGCGCCTTGCGGACCTCGCCGCCCAGCAGTGTGTCGGCGACGCCCTCGACGGGCTCGACGCGGCGGGCTGGCGGGTCCTGCACTGCGTGCCCCTGCCGGGCGCCGCCCTCATCGACCACCTGGCGATCGGCCCGGCCGGCGTGCTCGCGGTGCGCACCCTCGCGGCGCGCGGCAGGCGCGTCCGGATCGCCGACCCGCTGGTCGCCGTCGGCCGCGCGGGGCCGGAGCCGCATCTGCGCTGGGCCCGCCGCCAGGCCGAACGGGCCGCGCACGCCCTGGCCACGGCCGTGCGCCCGGTCCTCGCGGTCGCCGGTCCGGGCCGGCTGGACGTGCCGCCCGGCCTCGACGGCGTACGGGTGCTGCGGGACGGCGAGATCCCGTCCCTGGCGCGGCTCGGGGGTGTATTGAGGCCGGCGGACGTGGAGTCCCTGTACGCGACGGCCCGCGACCGCCGTACGTGGCTCCGCCTCTAGGTCGTGTCTTTCGGATCTTGCCGGGCTCGCGAGCCCTGGCACGCGCATCTGCTGCGTTGTCGTCGGTCGCCAATGCTCCGCAGTGGCTCCT
>NZ_JBEPEL010000018.1:0-93329 GCF_040300825.1 Streptomyces sp. NPDC000229 | reverse complement strand
AGCACACACCCTGCCAAGGTCTGCCGCTGTCCGTACCTGCGCATACTGCCTCCCGCGATGCTCGTATCGGAGAGGGGAACATAACCGTGTCATCCAAAAGACACGCCCTAGCCGGGCCGTGACGACCGGCCGATCTCGCACCACACCGCCTTGCCCTCGCCGCGCGGCTCCACACCCCAGCGCAGCGCCAGCGCGTCCAGCAACAGCAGCCCCCGGCCCGACGTGGCCGCCTCACCCGGCGTACGGCGCCGCGGCCACGCGCTGGAACGGTCCTGCACCGTCAGCCGCACCCGCCGGACCGGTTCGGGCAGCACCTCCAGCGTCAGCACCGCACCGCCCTCCGTGTGCAGGAGCACATTGCCGAGCAGCTCACCGGTCACCAGCTCGGCGTCGTCCGCGAAGGCCCGCATGTCCCAGTCCCGCAGCGCCCGCCGCACCACCGCCCGCGCCTCCGACAGGCCCTGCGGGTCGGCCTGGTGGATGTACTGGTGGATGCGCGGCGCCCGCGGCGTACCCGGGTCCGGACTGCGCCGCAGCACCAGCAGCGCCACGTCGTCGCCCGCCCCCCACCGCTCCCAGAACCGTTGCGAGAGGTGGTCGGCCAGCGCCTCCGCGCCCGGCGGCCCGCTGCTCACCGCCGCCTCCAGCGCGTCCATCCCCTCCCCGATGTCCACGCCGGGCTGCTCGACCAGCCCGTCCGTGCACATCACCAGCGTCTCGCCGGGCACCAGGTCCAGCCGGGTCTCGGGGAACTCCTCGTCCCCGAAGACCGACGCCACGCCCAGCGGCAGACCGCCCGGCAGCTTGGGCCGGCCCACCCGCCCGTCCGTGTGCCGGATCAGCGGCCCCAGGTGGCCCGCCCGGACGGCCCTCACCGTGCCCGAGTCCAGGTCCACCTGCGCGTAGGTGCAGGTGGCGAACCGCTCCGTGTCCAGTTCGGCGAGGAACCTCGACGCCCGGGCCAGCACGGTCGACGGGGCGTGGCCCTCGCCGGCGTACGCGCGCAGCGCGATCCGCAGCTGGCCCATGATGGCGGCGGCGTGCGTGTCGTGGCCCTGGACGTCGCCGACCACGATCCCGACCCGGCCGCGAGGCAGCGGGATCACGTCGTACCAGTCGCCGCCGACCTGCCGGCCGCTCCAGGCGGAGTGGTAGCGCACGGCGATCTCGCCGCCCTCGACGGCCGGGATGCGGCGGGGCAGCATCGTGGCCTGGAGGCCGGTGGCGAGCTCCCGCTCCTCGTCGAAGAGGATCGCCCGCTGGAGCGACTGGGCCACGATGGCGGCCAGGCCCAGCGAGAGGTTGCGCTCGTCGGCGCTGAAGGCGGTACGTCCCCGGTAGAACAGCGCCATGCCGCCCAGGGTGCGCGCCTGGGCGACCAGCGGGAGGTAGGCCGCCGCCCGGAACCGCAGCCGCCCGGCGAACGGGGCGAGTACCGGATAGTCCTTGATCAGTTCCTGGAACGAGCTGCTGAACAGCGGGCGGCCGCTGAGCACGGTCTCCGCCAGCGGCATTCCCGGCTCCAGTCGCCGCATCCGCAGATGTTCCAGGACGTCGAGCGACTCACCGCTGAGCGCGATGATGTTCAGCGAGCCGTTCTCGACCAGACCGAGCGCGAAGCCGTCCGCGCCCAGCCGGGCCAGGCCCCCCGGGCCGGTCAGGGCTGCCGTGACGTCGTCCACCGTCACCGCGCGGGACAGGGCCTGCGTGGTGCGCTCGACCATGTTCGTCTGCCGCTGCCTGCGCTTCTCCAGCTCCATCACGAAGGTGGAGTGGGTGATCTCGGACGTGGCGTCCCGCACGATCCCGACGATCCGGTGGGCCCGGCCGTCCCGGTCGCGCAGGATGCGGGCCTGGACGTGCGTCCACTGCACCGATCCGTCGTCGAGGGGGACCTGGAAGCGTGCCGCGTACGAGGACCGGCCGCTGACCAGCGCCTCCTTGATCACGGCGTCCAGGCGGGCGCGCTCCTCCGGGTCGAGCCGGTACACCAGGGAGGCGGGCCGGGAGTCGAACGTGCCGGGCGCCAGGCCGAAGACCAGGAGTCCCGCCTCGTCGATGTCGATCGTGCCCGCGTCGAGGTCCCAGTCGAAGCTGCCCGTGCGGTTCATGGCGAGCCGCTCGGTCGGCCCGATCTCGCCGCTGTGTGCCTGGTTGTCCGTCATCCCCCTCATTGTCGAGCCGGTCATGCGCGAACGCCAAGGTATCGGCATGTCCGGGTGGGCCGGGCGGGAGGCCGGGGAGGCCGACGGGCGGCGGGGGTGGCCCGACCGACGACTTCACCGGGGAGTGGGCGGGCGGCCGGTGCGGCGGCCGGATGTGAGAAGGGTTGACGCCTCAACTGCCCCTCCCTATCTTCCTGTTCGAAGTCCTGGTCAATGTCCGAAATCTCGAACAACTGAAGAAATCCAGGAGCACACACATGGCACCCATACGGCCGAGGCTCGTCCTCGCGCTGGCGGCCCTCATGGTGGGAACGGTGATGGCCGCCCCCACCCGAGCCGATGCCCCGCCCCCGGCCGACTACGCGATCGCGGTCACCCCCGACCGGGCCGGTCCGGCGATCGACCCGACCATGTACGGCGTCTTCTTCGAGGACATCAACAACGCCGCCGACGGCGGCCTCTACGCCGAACTCGTACAGAACCGTTCCTTCGAGTTCGGTCCCGTCGACAACCGGTCCTACACGCCGCTCACCGCCTGGCAGCAGACCTCCACCGGCGGCGCCACCGGCACCGTCCAGGTGGTCGACGACGCCGAGCGGCTGAACCGGCGCAACCGCAACCACCTCCGCCTCGGCCTCACCGGTGCCGCCGGCCCGGCCGCCCGCTTCGGCGTGGTGAACAGCGGCTACGGGGCCGGAATGGCGCTCCGCGAAGGCGCGCGGTACGACTTCTCCGTCTGGGCACGCACCGACAGCGGCGCCGGCACCCGCCTCACCGCCGAGCTGCGTGCCGCCGACGGCACCGCCCTGTCGGCGCCGCTGGGCATCACCGTGCGTGGCGACCGCTGGACCAAGTACACCGGCACGCTGACCCCCGCGGCGACGACCACGGGCGGCCGCCTCGCCGTCACCGCTGCCGGCGGCGGCACCGTACGCCTCGACATGGTCTCGCTCTTCCCCCGCGACACCTACAAGGGCCGGCCGAACGGGCTGCGCAAGGACCTCGCCGAGAAGATCGCCGCCCTGAAGCCCGGCTTCCTCCGCTTCCCCGGCGGCTGCCTCGTCAACACCGGCAGCCACCAGGCGTACGAGGCCCCGGACTGGGAACGCCGCCGCTCCTACCAGTGGAAGGACACCGTCGGCCCGGTCGAGCAGCGGGCCGTCAACGCCAACTTCTGGGGATACCACCAGAGTTACGGCCTCGGCTACTACGAGTACTTCCAGTTCGCCGAGGACATCGGCGCGATGCCGCTGCCCGTCGTCCCCGCCCTCGTCACCGGCTGCGGAGAGAACCAGGCCACCGACGACCCGGCCCTGTTGAAGCGGCACATCCAGGACACGCTCGACCTGATCGAGTTCGCCAACGGACCCGTCACCTCCGAATGGGGCCGCAAGCGGGCGGCCATGGGCCACCCGAGGCCCTTCGGCCTGACCCATCTGGGCGTGGGCAACGAGGAGAACCTGCCCGACCAGTTCTTCGCCCGCTTCACCGAGTTCCGCAAGGCCATCGAGGCGAAGCACCCCGGCATCACCGTCATCAGCAACTCCGGGCCCGACGACGCCGGAGGCGTCTTCGACCGCGCCTGGCAGCTGAGCCGCGAGGCCGGTGTCGACATGGTCGACGAGCACTACTACAACAGCCCGCAGTGGTTCCTGGAGAACAACCACCGCTACGACTCCTACGACCGCCGGGGCCCCAAGGTCTTCCTGGGTGAGTACGCCTCCCGCGACAACCGGTTCTTCAACGCCCTCTCCGAAGCCGCCTACATGACCGGCCTGGAACGCAACGCCGACGTCGTCAAGCTCGCCTCCTACGCCCCGCTCCTCGCCGACGTCGACCACACGCAGTGGCGCCCGGACATGATCTGGTTCGACAACCACCGCTCCTGGGGCTCCACCAGCTACGAGGTGCAGAAGCTGTTCATGAACAACACCGGCGACCGGGTCGTGCCCAGCCGGGCCACCACCACCCCGGCCGTCTCCGGTCCCATCACCGGCGCGGTCGGCCTGTCCACCTGGGCCACCAGCGCCGCGTACGACGACGTGGAGGTCACCGCGGCCGACGGCACCGCACTGTTGAAGGACGACTTCTCGGCCGGGGACGCGCGCTGGACCCGGGCCGCGGGGCGCGGCAGCTGGGCGGTCCAGGACGGTGCGTTCGTCCAGACGGACCCCGCCGCCGAGGACACCCTGGTGACGGCGGGCGACACCGGCTGGCACGACTACGACCTGCGGCTCAAGGCCACCAAGAAGTCCGGCAAGGAGGGCTTCCTCATCGCCTTCGGCGTCCGTGACACCGGCAACCACTACTGGTGGAACCTCGGAGGCTGGAACAACACCCGCTCCGCCGTGGAGAAGGCCGTGGACGGCGGCAAGGAAACGCTGGCCGAGAACGGCACGACGATCGAGACGGGCCGGACGTACGACGTGCACGTCAAGGTGCGGGGGCGTCAGGTCACCCTCCACCTCGACGGCAAGGTGTGGGGGAGCTTCACCGACGACAGGGCCGCCGAGCCGTTCCGGCAGGTAGTGACTCGGGACAAGGGCGACCTCGTCGTCAAGGTCGTCAACGCCCAGGCCGCGCCCGCCCGGACTCGGATCGACCTCGGTACGGCGAAGGTCGCCCCGACCGCCCGGCTCACCACGCTCCAGGGGGCGCCGGACGCCGTGAACACCGCCGACGCCCGGCCGGTCCGGCCGCGCGAAACGACCCTGCGCGGGGTCGCCCAGGAGTTCACGTACACCTTCCCGGCGCACTCCGTCACCTTCATGAGGATCAAGACGGGATAGGGGCGCGTCGGCGGCTCGGTGACTACCCTGGCCGGGAAGGGCGCCCGCCCTTCCCGGCCTTCCGCTCGGCCGTTCCGTTCGGTTTTCCGCCCGCTCGTCGAAGCGCTTCGACGCCTTCCCTGGACAGGTACTCAGGGTGGCTCTAACCTCGGGTGAGCCGGTCGAAGCGCTTCGACACGCTCCGCTCAGCTCCACTCATCTGTCCCACGGAGAGCCGAATGGTCACCCTTGCCGATGTCGCTCAGCATGCCGGAGTCTCCGCCAGCACGGTGAGCTACGTCCTCAGCGGCAAGCGGTCCATCTCCACCTCCACCCGCGAACGCGTCCAGCGCAGCATCGAACAGCTCGGCTACCACCCCAACGCCGGGGCCCGCGCCCTCGCCAGCAGCCGGTCCAACATCATCGCCCTGATGATCCCGCTGCGCACCGACATGTACGTACCGGTGATGATGGAGATCGCCATCGCCGTCGCCACCACCGCCCGCTCCCACGGCTACGACGTCCTCCTGCTGACCGGCGAGGAGGGCCCCGCGGCCGTACGCCGCATCGAGGGCAGCGCGCTCGCCGACGCGATGATCCTCATGGACGTGGAACTGGACGACGACCGGCTGCCGCTGCTGCGCGAGGCAGCCCGGCCCGGCGTGCTCATCGGGCTGCCCGCCGACACCACCGGACTGAGCTGCGTCGACCTGGACTTCGAGGCCGCCGGCGCCCTGTGCGCCGAACACCTCGCCTCCCTCGGCCACCGCGAGGTCGCCGTCATCGGCGAGGCCCCCGCCGTCTACGAACGGCACACCGGATTCGCCGAACGCACTCTCGCCGGACTCCGCGACCGCAGCCACCAGCTGGGCGTCCGCCTCCTGCACCGTCCCTGCGAGGGCAGTTACGCGGCCGTCGCCGCCACTCTCGCACGCGTCCACGACGAACGCCCCGGCACCACCGCCTTCGTCGTCCAGAACGAGGCCGCCACCGACCCGCTCCTCGCCCTGCACCGCCAGCAGCGCCGTGCCGTCCCCGAGGACGTCTCGGTGATGGCCATCTGCCCCGACCAGGTCGCCGCGCACGCCTCCGTACCGCTCACCTCGGTCGCCGTGCCGGCGCAGAAGATGGGCCGGTACGCGGTCGAGCAGGTGGTCGCCAAGCTGGAGGGGCGCGGCGTCGACGAGGTCGTCCTGCTCGCCCCGGAGCTGACCGTGCGCGACAGCACGGGCCCCGTCAGCGCACGCTGAACGACAGGACGCGCTCCTCACCGGCGACCAGGGCGAGAGCCGCTGTTCCGGCGGGGGTCCTCAGATCGATCCGGGCCGTCCGGGACGGCCGGATCGCCACCGAGCACGTGCCGTCACCCCACACCAGGTCCACCTCGGCGCCGAAGCGGGTGCGGACGCCGCGCAGTTCACCCGCCGGGTACGCGGAGGGCAGCGCGGGCAGCAGGACGAGACGGCCGGGCGCCGACTGGACGAGCATCTCGATCAGCAGCGCGGGCAGGGCGTGCGCGGCGTCCGCGTTGTACACGTCACGCCCCGGATAGTGCGCGCTCATCAGCGAGACGTGGAAGTAGTCGCCGCCCAGCACGCGGCCGAGGGCGGCGCCCGCCCGCGCACCGTCCCGCCGTCCCGCAGCCGCGCGGCGACCAGCGCGTGGTGGAGGTGGCCGTGGGCGGAGCCGTTCTCCGCGCCGCGCAGCTGAAGCGCCCGGTGCGCGGCGCGGGCCAGGCCGGGAGTGTCGTACGGGTTGATCTCACCGAGCGGCCACACCGGGTACAGGTGGCTGAGGTGGCGGTGGTCGTAACGGTCGCCCAGCCCCGGCCAGGCCCACTCCGCGAGTGCCCCTTCCTCGTTGACCCGGTACGCGGGCAGCCGGGCGGCGAGGGCGCGCAGCCGCTCGGCGTCCCGGGGGTGGTGGTCGGCCGCCGTGGTGAGGGCGTGGCGGGCGGCGGCGATGTCCATCGTCGCGTTGACGGTGCCCCAGCTCGCGCCGACGGGCCGGTTCTCGGGGGAGTACGAGGGCACGATCACGATCCGCCCGTCGGGGCCGGTGCGGGTGAGGAAGTCCTCGTAGAACAGGGCCACTTCACCGAGGGCCTCCACCAGGCGCGGGTCGGCCCGGCCGGAGGTCTCCGCCTGCTCGACGAGCGGTTGCAGCAGCCAGTCGGCGCCCGCCGTCCACAGCTGGTGCGGGTAGGCCCGCTGGAAGTGGTACGTGTGCCCCGACACGCCGTCCGTGTGGCACGGCGCCACCACGCCCCGCGCCCCGAAGATCGCCCGCGCGTTGTCCCGCCAGTCCGCCAACTGCCCGTACACCAGGGCCGCGTGCGCCTCGGAGACCTCCGGAAGGGCGGCGGCCGCCGCCGAGGCGACCTGGAGGTTGAGGTTGGCGTTCGTGGTGAAGGCCCCCGACCAGGCGGTGTCCCAGTCGCCGGTCCACAGGCCCACCAGACGGGGCGGCAGCATGCCGCTCGCCGACAGCAGGTGGTAGCGGCCCGCCGCGAAGAGCCGCTCCACCAGCGCCGGACTGCCCGGCCTGCGGAGCAGCTCGCCGCCCGACAGGGCACGGTCGGCCGGGCTGCCGCCGAGGTCCAGGGTGACCCGCTCGTACGCGGCCCGGTGCAGCCGCTCGTGCCGGGCGAGCAGCCGCGCGTACACCTCCGAAGGCGCGCCGGCACCCACCGTCAGGGCGCGCAGGGACGCCGCATCGGCCGGGACGTCCGCCTCACCGGTGTGGCGGCGCACCCGTGTCAGCAGCACCAGCTCCTCCGCCCCCGTCACCCGCAGGCCGTCGGGCCCGACCGCGACACGGCCGCCCGCGACGACCGCCGACGTCACACCCGTGTACGACACGTCACCGCCCGGGTGGCGGGCCCGCAGGATGAGCACGCCGCCGCCCGGCGTCAGCACCGTGCCCCGTCCCACCGCCAGGGCGCCGGGGGCGCCGGGCAGCCAGGGGTCCAGGACCACCGCGGCGGTGACGGTGCCGCCGCCCACGTACTGGACGATCACGTCGTCGGCGCGGGAGACGAACACCCGGCTGGTCCGGCCGGCGCGTACGGAGGACACCACCCCGGTCGCGAAGTCGGCCGAACGTCGGCAGCCGCCCGTACCGACGGCGCCCCGCCGCACCCGTACCTGGAACGCGGGATGGAACGCGCCGACCCAGCGCAGCTCCCGCCCGTCCGTGAACCGCTCGGCGGCCGTCGTGTCACCGGCCAGCAACCGGTCCTGCACGCCGGGCAGCGTGGCGGCGAGCCGGGGCGGCAGGGTGTCGGCCACCGGCCGGACCAGGGAGTGATGGTTGACGACCACCCGGTCGTCGTCCGGATCGCCGGACACCATGGCGCCGTGCCGGCCGTTGCCGCTCAGGAAGGCGTCCTCCCACCGCGTGGCGGGCCCCGGCTCCCACGTGCCGTGCACCGGCCCCGTCACCGGCCGGACTCCCGCAGCACCGCCACCCCGTACCGCTCCAGCACCAGCGAACCCGACACCGCCGTACCGGTCAGCACCTCGCGGTACGCGCCCGGCACGCGGACCGTCACCGGCTCCCGCCCGTGGTTCAGGACGAACAGCAGCCCGGCGCGCCGCACCGCCTCCACGCCCGCCGGCAGCCCGTCCAGGACCGGCCGCACCCCCGCCTCCCCGGCCACCCGGGCGAGCAGGTCCCGCAGCGCCCACGGCACCGGCAGTGTGGACACGTACCAGGCCCGGCCCCGGCGCAGCACGGCCGGGAGGCCGTCGAGTTCACCGCCCCGGTACGCGGCCACCACCTCGCCGCCGTCCGCCGTCAGCTCCTCCGACCAGAGCGTGCCGTCGAACCCGTCGCACCCGACGGTCCCGCCCTTGTCCAGCGGCCACCACTCATGGACCGTACCGATGCCGAACAGCGCCCGCAGCCTTGCGTCCATGCCGCCCTCGCGCACCCGGTCGTCGGCGTCCGCCACCCCGGTCAGGAAGCCGGACACGAGGGTGCCGCCGCCGCGTACGTACGCCACGAGGTTGTCGATCGCGGTGTCCGTCAGCAGGTACAGGTGCGGGACGACGACCATCCGGTAGCCGGTCAGGTCGTGCCCGGGGTGGGCGAAGTCGGTGGCGAGGTGCGCCTCCCACAGGGCGCGGTGCCAGGCGCGTACGACGTCCTCGTAGGCCACCTCGGTGGACAGCCGGCCGTCCTGCTGACCGGCCCACCAGGAGTCCCAGTCGTGCAGGACCGCGACGTCGGCGGTGGTGCGCGTACCGGAGGCCCCGGCCAGCCGGACGAGCTCGGCGCCGATCCGCTTGACCTCCTGGAACGTTCGGCCGTGCTCGCCCGCGTGGGAGACCATGCCGGAGTGGAACTTCTCCGCGCCCTGGCGGGACTGGCGCCACTGGAAATAGCAGACGGCGTCCGCGCCGTGGGCGACGGACTGGAGGGACAGCAGCCGGTTCAGGCCCCGTGGCTTGGGATGGTTCACGCCCCGCCAGTTGACCGGGCCCGCCGCCTGCTCCATCACCATCCACGGACCGCCGCCCGCCTGCGACCGTGTCATGTCGCCGATCATCGCGTTGTACTGGCCGCCCAGCGGGTCCTTCGGATCCGGGTAGACGTCGACCGACACCACGTCCTCCTGACCGGCCCACGCCCACGCGTCCTGCCCCGCCCACAGCGGCATGAAGTTCGTCGTGACCGGGATGTGGGGGGTGTGCCGGGCGACGATGTCCCGCTCGGCGGCGTAGCACTCCAGCAGCGCGTCGGACGTGAACCGCTTGAAGTCCAGCGTGTGGGCGGGGTTGCGCAGGTACTGGGCGCGGCGCGGAGGGATGATCTCGTCCCAGGTGTCGTAGCGCTGACTCCAGAAGGCCGTGCCCCACGCTTCGTTGAGGGCGTCGAGGGTGCCGTGGCGGGCGCGCAGCCAGCGTCGGAAATGGCGGGCCGTCCCGTCGCACCAGCAGTGCGTGCAGTACTCGTTGTTGATGTGCCACATGGTGAGGGCGGGGTGCGTCCCGTACCGCCGCGCGAGGCCCTCGGTGATCGCGGCGGCGTACGACCGGTAGGTGGGGGAGCTGGGACAGAACTGCTGACGCGAACCCCACCACACCGTCCGCCCGGTCTCGTCGCGCGGCAGCGTCTCGGGGTGGCGCGCGCCCATCCAGGGCGGGGGAGAGGCGGTCGGCGTGGCGAGGACGACCCCGATGCCGTGCCCGTGCAGCAGGTCCATCACCCGGTCCAGCCAGCCGAAGTCACGGGCGCCGGGGCGGGGTTCGAGCCGGGACCAGGAGAAGACACCGAGCGTGACGGAGTTGACGCCGGCGTCCTTCATCAGCCGGACGTCGTCCTGCCAGGTCTCCTCGGGCCACTGCTCGGGGTTGTAGTCGCCGCCGAACAACAGGCGGTCGCGGGTGGCGTCGTCGAGCGAGGGCATCGGGCGGGGTCTCCAAACGGGATCGGCGGGGCCGGGGCTCAGCCTTTGACGGCGCCGGTGAGCATGCCCTTCCTGAAGTGCTTCTGGACGAAGGGTGAGGCGACCGCGACCGGCACCAGGGCCAGCACCATGACCGCCATCTGCACGGACAGCGGCGAGAGCTGATTGGTCTTGATCATCTGCCCGAGCCCGGTCGGGGGCTCCTGTTTCTGCACGATCTGGATCATGACGTTCTGCAACGGCATCATGTCCTGGTCGGTGAGGTAGATGGAGGCGTTGAACCAGGCGCTCCAGTAGCCGACCGCGTAGAACAGCGAGATCACCGCGAGGACCGCCCGGGACAGCGGCATGACGATCCGCCACAGGATCCGGACCTCGCCCGCCCCGTCGATCCGGGCGCTGTCGATCAGCTCCGGCGAGATGTTCATGAAGAACGCCCGCAGCACCAGGATGTTGAAGACGCTCACCGCGCTCGGCAGGATCAGCGCCAGATACGTGTCGGTCAGGCCCAGCGCCTGCACCAGCAGATACGTCGGGATCAGCCCGGCGCCGAAGAACATCGTCGCCAGCAGGGTCATCAGCAGCCACCGGTGCCCGAGCGAGCCGGGCCGCGACAGGCCGTACGCGCACAGCACCGACACCGTCATGCTGAAGAGCGTCCCCACGGCGGTCACCCCCAGGCTGACCAGGGCCGCCCGCTGCACCTGGCCGCCGCCCAGCAACTCCTGGTACGCGACGAACGTGATGTCCCTCGGGACCACGACCAGACCACCCGCCCTGCTGATGGTCTCCGGCGTGGACAGACTCGTGACGACCACGATCCACAACGGGAACAGGACCGCCAGGCACGCACCGGCCAGCACGATCCCCTTGCCCGCCAGCCCCGCCCTGCTCGGCGGCTCCTCCCACACCGGGCGGGGCGGCGCGGCCCAGCGGCTCACCGCACTCACTTCTTGTACACCCCCTGCTCGCCCATGAGGTGGGCCACCTTGTTCGCCGCGAGGACGAGTCCCAGCCCCACGACACCCTTGATGAGCCCGGCGGCCGCGGCGTAACTGAAGTCCTGGTTGCGGATGCCGTTCCACCACACATAGGTGTCGAGCACCTCGGCGGCGTCCGGTCCCACCGCGTCACGCTGGAGCAGCAACTGCTCGAAGCCGACGGTCAGTGCGTCACCGACCCGCAGCACCAGCAGCAGGGCGATCACCGGGCGCAGGGCGGGCAGCGTGACGTGCCACATGCGCCGCCGACGCCCCGCCCCGTCCATCGCGGCCGCCTCGTACAGGTCGTCGCTGACGGAGGACAGCGCGGCGAGGAAGACGATGACGCCCCAGCCCGCGTCCTTCCAGATGCCCTCCGACGTCACCAGGAGCTTGAAGATCCCCGGGTCGGTCATCAGGTCGAAGCCCTCGATGCCGTGCTGCCGCAGGGTCTGCGCGATGATCCCGGCGCCGCCGAAGATCTGCTGGAAGACGGTGATGACCAGCACCCAGGAGAAGAAGTGCGGCAGATACAGGATCGCCTGGGCGACCGCGCGCACCCGGGGCCGGACGATGCTGTTGATCAGCAGCGCCAGCAGTATCGGCACCGGAAAGAACAGCACCAGTTGGAGGAGGAACAGCACCAGGGTGTTCTCGACCGACCGCCAGAAGGCCGAGTCGGCGAAGATCCGCTCGAACTGGGCGAACCCGGTCCACGGGCTCTCCAGCATGGCCACGAAGCCGTTCTCGCTGAGATACGGGTCGTAGTCCTGGAACGCCACCACATTGCCCAGGACGGGTACGTAATGGAAGACCAGGACCAGCAGCACCGCGGGCAGGGCCATCAGAAGGAGCGCGCGGTCGCGCCGGAGACGGAGCCGGAAACCGGGACCGTTCCCCCTCTTTCCGGTACGGGCCCTCCTCGGCGGTGGCTCCGGCGTCCCTGTGGCACCCGAGCCGGGGGCCGGGGGCGCGCCCGGCAGCGTGCTGTGCTGGGGCACGGTTCCCTCCTCGCGTCTCTCGCTCGCGCGCCGGCGGGTCAGTGGTCCGCGGCGGAGCCGGCCGCCGAGCCGGTCTCGTCGAGCAGCTTCCGGTACCAGTCGCGCAGCTGGTCGCCGCCCTTTCCACGCCACTCCGACACCGCCTGCTGGACGTCGCTCACCTTCTTGCGGCCGCGGACGACGTCGTCCTCCAGCTGCTCGAAGTCGTCGGCCAGGTTGGTCCAGCGGGCGGGCTCGGTGACGGTCAGCCCGTAGAAGGACGTCTTCCGGGTGAAGGCCCCCATCCGCTGCTGCCACTGCACCTGGAGCCTGGTGATGTCGGGCCGGTCGGGGTGCGCGATGTACGCGGCGGGGTCGCCCAGGTAGTCGAAGGCACCGACGACCTGGAGGTTTCCGTCGTCGTTCTTGACCGGCAGGCCCTTCTCCAGCGTGTAGTGGGTGCCTTCGACGCCGTAGTCGGTCAGCATGCGCTCCTTGGTGCCGTACGGCGCCGCGCAGAAGTCGGCGATCGCGAGGACGTCCTTGACGACCGCCTCGGAGGCCTTGCCGCTGACGAAGGTCCAGATGTTCGCCGGCTGGGTGGCGTAGAGGACCGGATCCGAACCGTCGTGCCCGAAGATGTCGAACGCGCCCATCCGGAAACCGGGGTTGCGTGCGGCCTGTTCGACGCTCTTGCCGTACCAGCTGGAGAGGTCCTGGTTGTAGACGAGGACCTGGCCCGCGGTGAACCGGTTGCCCGGGTCGCCCTGCGTGGAGCCCGCCCTGGCGTCCGGATGGACGACCCCGGCCGCGAAGAGCTTGCGCGACCACTCCAGGGCCTCGAGGTACTCCTCGGTCTCCACCCGGTTGACCAGCGCGTCACCCCGCAGGTCCCACCACAGCGCCTTGTCACCGCCGGGCAGGACGCCGAAGATGTTGAAGGCCGTCCACTTCATGTCGTCGCAGGCCCACACCTTCGCCCTGGCGTTGGTGGCCTCCTTCGCCCAGGTGAGGAACGCGTCCGCGGTCCTGGGCAACGGGTAGCCCTCCTTCTCGAAGACGTCCTGCCGGTAGAAGGGCGCGATGTTGACGACGTACGAGCCGGGCATCGGAATGCCGCGCAGGGCGCCGCCGAATATGGAGCGCTGCCAGGCGTCCGTCGGAACGGCCGCCAGGTTCGGGTACGCCTTGACCTTGTCGCCCGACAGGTACGGGCCGAGGTCGGCGAACTTGGCGTTGACGGCGCTCGGTATCTTCCCGGTGAGGTTCCAGGCGGGCACGACCACCACGTCGGGGATGTCGCTGGAGGCGAGGACCGCGCCGAGCTTCTCGTCGTAGGTGTTGCCGTCCTGGTTCTGCCAGACGGTCCTCACCCCGATGGCCTCGTCCATCGCCCGGTAGTACGAGTTGTCGCTGCTGGGCGGGCTGCCCCACAGCGGCGCCATGATCCGTACGGTGCTGCCCCGGCCGGCCTTCCGCGCCACCGACGTCTTCAGCCGCTCCGTGGCGATCGCCGTCGTGAAACCGGCGGAAGAGCCGTTCTCGGACGGGATGTCGGGCGCGACGACGTTCCGCGCCACGAACGCCGGAAGGATCTCGCGGGCGTCCTTGCCGGAGGTGGCGCCCTCCTTCTTCGCGCTCGGCGAGCCCCCGCAGGCCGCGAGCAGGGGCGTCCCTGAGGCCACCGCGGCCGCGGCGAAGGCCGTGGAGGCGAGGAAGCTCCGCCGGCTCGCGCCGGAGCCCGGGGCCGAAGTGGGGGCGGGGGAGGAGCTCGGCGTCATTGCGTCAACCCTTCATGGCGCGCCGGGACACCCGGCGGACGCGCCGGTCGGCTGCGGTGACGGTGCGGTGGCGGTGCAGAACTGGCGTAACGGAGGCAACAGTTCGTCGAAGCGCTTCGATATTGGTGCGAGGCTAAGTGAACCCCTCCGACCGCACAAGGGCTGAAGGCGCAATTGCTCAGCCGCCAGGGTGAGTTCGTGCCAAGGCATGTCTTGACAGCCGCCGTCGGTCGAGTCGAGCATCGAAGCGCTTCGAATGACGGATGTCCGCACGCCGTGAGGGGAACCGCACCGTGACCGCAGACCGGCCGCCCTTCCGCGACCCGCAGGTGCCCCTGGACGAACGTGTCGACGACCTCCTCGGGCGCCTCACGCTCGACGAACGGATCGCGTTGCTCCACCAGTTCGCGCCCGCCGTCGAGCGCTTGGGCGTCGCCGCCTTCCGCACCGGTCAGGAAGCCCTCCACGGCGTCGCCTGGATGGGCCCCGCGACCGTCTTCCCCCAGGCCGTCGGCCTCGGCGCCACCTGGAACGACGACCTCGTCCGGCGCGTCGGCGAGGCCGTCGGCAGCGAGCTCCGCGCCATGCGCGCCCGCGACGACCGCGTCGGCCTCAACGTCTGGGCCCCCACGGTCAACCTGCTGCGCAACCCCCTGTGGGGGCGCGGCGAGGAGGGCTACTCCGAGGACCCCGCCCTCACCTCCGCCCTCGCCGCCGCCTACACCCGAGGCCTGCGCGGCGACCACCCCGCCTACTGGCGCACCGCCCCGGTCCTCAAGCACTGGCTCGCGCACAACAACGAGACCGACCGGGACACCACCTCCGCCTCGGTACGCCCCCGCGTCCTGCACGAGTACGACCTGCGCGCCTTCCGTACGGCCGTCGAGGCGGGCGCCGTGGCCGGCGTCATGCCCGCGTACAACCT
The DNA here is from genome assembly GCF_040300825.1 of Streptomyces sp. NPDC000229. Lineage (NCBI taxonomy): Bacteria > Bacillati > Actinomycetota > Actinomycetes > Kitasatosporales > Streptomycetaceae > Streptomyces > Streptomyces sp. NPDC000229. The sequence continues at coordinate 78,317 of NZ_JBEPEL010000018.1, read as the reverse complement.
GGTCAACGGCCGCCCCAACCACCTCTCGCCGTACCTCGCCGGCCACCTGCGCACCTGGACCGACCGGGAACTCCTCGTCTGCTCCGACGCCGGCGCGCCCAGCAACCTGGTCGACTCCGAGCACTACTTCGACACCCACGAGGAAGCCACCGCAGCCGCCCTGCGCGCCGGCGTCGACAGCTTCACCGACCACGGCACCGACCCCACCACGACCACGGCCCGGCTGCGCGGCGCCCTCGCGAGGGGGCTCATCGGCGAGACCGACATCGACACCGCCGTACGCCGCCAGCTCCACGTCCGCTTCTCGCTCGGCGAGTTCGACCCGGATCTCGACCCCTACGCGTCCGTGACCGCCTTCGACACCGACGAGCACCGGGCGCTCGCCCAGGACGCCGCCGAGCAGGCCGTCGTGCTCCTCACCAACGACGGGACCCTGCCGCTCGACCCGGCCGCCCGGCCGCGCCTCGCCGTCGTCGGCCCCCTCGCCGACGAGTGCAAGCTGGACTGGTACAGCGGCACCCTGATCCGGCGCTCCACCCCGCTGGACGGCCTGCGGGAACGGTTCGGCGCCGAGAACGTCACCCACGCCGAAGGCGCCGACCGGGTACGGCTGCGCTGCGCCGCCGGATACCTCCGTGTCCCCGAGGCGGGGCCCGTCGACGACGCACACGGCGCCGAGGGGTCCCTCGACCCGGCCCTGCTCGCCGGCCGCACCGACCTGCCGCCCCTGTACCCGGACGGCCACGGCACCGAACTCGCCCTCACCGACTGGGGCGGCGGCGTCCTCACCCTCCGGGCACCGGACGGCCGCCACCTCTCCGTCGCCGACGACGGCCGGGTACGCGCCTCGGCCGACCAGCCGGGTGGCTGGGTCGTCCAGGAGACGTTCCGGCTCCGGCCGCACGCGCACGGACACCTCCTGGAGCACATCGGGACGGGCGGTTACGTCTGCGTCGCCGCCGACGGCGCGAAGGTTGCCGACCGCGCCGAGGAGGCGGAGGTCTTCACGGTCGAGACGACCGAGCGCGGCGTCGACGCGGCCGCCCGGGCCGCCGCCGCCGCGGACGTCGTCATCGTCGTCGCGGGCAACGACCCGCACATCAACGGCCGCGAGACCGAGGACCGCACCACCCTCGCCCTGCCCGCCGCCCAGGTCCGGCTCTGGCGCGCCGCCCACGCCGCCAACCCGCGCACCGTGCTCGTCCTCGCCTCCTCCTATCCGTACGCCGTGCCCGACGCGGCCGCGGAACTGCCCGCCCTGCTGTGGACCGCGCACGGGGGCCAGGCCGCCGGCACCGCCCTCGCCCGCGTCCTCGCCGGGGACGTCTCACCGGCGGGGCGGCTGCCCCAGACCTGGTACGCCACGGACGACGACGTACCGGGACTGCTCGACTACGACATCATCGGCAGCCGCCAGACCTACCTCTACTTCGACGGCACCCCGCTGTTCCCCTTCGGCCACGGGCTGTCGTACACGTCCTTCGGCTACGACGACCTCGGCGCCGAGCGCCACGGCGGGACGATCCGGGTCGCGTTCACCGTCACCAACACGGGGACCGCCGCCGCCGACGAGGTCGCCCAGCTGTACGTGCGGGCCGTCTCCCCGTCCGTCCCCCGGCCGCTGCGGGAACTCGCCGGTCACCGGCGCGTCCACCTCGCGCCCGGCCGAGCGCGGCGCCTGGAGTTCGACGTGCCCGTGGCCGCACTCGGCTTCTGGGACGTCGCCCACGGCCGCTGGAGCGTCGAACCGGGGCCGTACGCGTTCCTCGCCGGCGCCTCCAGCACGGACGTCCGGCTGACCGCCACGGTCACCGTCGACGGACCACCCCGCGCCCCGCGCCCCGTCCTCGACCGGCTGCTGAGCGCCGCCGACTACGACGAGGAGCACCTCACCGTGCTGGCCGACCGCGCCAAGGCCGGCGGCGACTGCGTCACCCCCGCAGCCCCCGACCGGCCGGGCAGCCTCCTCTTCCGCGACTGCGCCTTCGCCGCCGGAGCCTCGGCCGCCGCCCTGGAGGTCTCCGGCACCGGCACGGTCACGCTCACGCTCGGGGACGGCACCGCCCTCGCCGCCGTGGACGTGGCGGCACCCGGCGGCCCGTACGACTACACCACCCTCACCACCGCCGTCGAGGTCAGCGGGGTGCGGGACATACGCGTCGGACTGACCGGCACCGTAAGGCTGGCGTCCATCGGCTTCACACGCTGAGCCTGGTGCGGCGCCCCCTCACGGCATGCGCACGCATCCGGCACCGCCCACCCGGCACGCAGGGATCTACGCTGCTTCCGTCTCCTTCCGCAGCACCCGTGTGAGGCGTTCGCCGACCACCCGGTCGACGCCCCCCTCGCACTCGACGCCCAGCGCGGCCGCCAGGTCGCGCATGTGGAGGTCGGCCAGAGCCTCCGTCAGTTCGGCGAACGCCTCCGCGGCTGCGCGCCCGCGCCGCACGCCCGAGGCGACGGCGACACCCCCGACCAGTGCAGCCGGCCACCACCAGAAACCCAGCACCAGATACCCCACGCCCCAGGCGCACAGCCGCGCCGACGCGCTCAGCCTCAGGCGGGCGGCCTGCAGTTCGGCACGCGTGCCGTCGCCCGCCAGGAGCCACAGATGTGGCCAGGCGGCCCCCAGCTCCAACCGGTGGGCGCGCCAGAGCCGTTGCCCGGGCGCGGCGAGGCGGTCACCCATCCCGAAGGGGTGACGGGGCGGCGCCGCGGCGATGCGGCCGCGGTCGGCGTAGTGGCGCTCGGCGATGCCGGCGAGCCGGTCGGCGTCGGCCGCTCCCCCGATACGGGCCCGGCCCGCCGCCACCAACGCGGTGCGGAAGACCGCGTCGGCCGCGCGCCAGCGGCGGAGCCGGCGGTCGGTGAGGTACCGCAGCAGCGGCCCGTGCGGCTCCGCGCACCACAGCAGTTCCACGCCCGTGCCGAGGGACTGGGCGGCCGCGCCGGTCACGGCGGCGCCGGCCAGCACGCCCAGCGCCACCAGGGCGACGGTGCCGGTGCTGCGGGACGCGGGGGAGGCGGCGAGCGTGTCGAGCCAGGCCCGCAGCCGCTCGACGTCGGACCAGTGTTCGTGGCCCAGGACCATGGCCGTGGTGAGGGCGGCGAGGAACAGCAACCCCGGCAGGGCCAGCAGGGTCAGCCATCGCTCGGCGATCCGGCCGCCCAGCGCGCTGAGAAAGGCGCTGGTCACCGGAGGGGGACCGTGCGCAGCGGCTGCTCGAAGATCCGGCAGCCGGGGTGCGGGGCATCGTCGTCGGGCGCCTCCACCCGACCGCAGTGACCTCGCGGGCAGGCCAGCACGTGCAGCGGCGGGTGGACCGGCCCGGCGACCGGGAGTCGCTGGAAGCCGGGCGTGGGCGTGGGCGGCGGCGTCGTGCGGTAGGAGCCCAGACCGGCGCTGTGTCCCGCCGCGAGCAGCTCCTCCTCCAACTCGTCGAAGGCGTCGTCGAGTTCCTCGGGGGCCCGGCCGGCACGCAGTTCGGAGGTGATGGACTCGATGAGCCGCAGCCCCCGCTCACCCAGCCCCATCGATCCGGAAGCGTCCGTCAGCCGCCGGCACAGCTCCCCCATCCGGGGGTGCCCGGCTCGCGGCCCGCCTCGTCCGCCCGTCTCGATCTCCACCGGTCCCCCTCGGACGCCGGATGTCGGTCCGCCGCGATTGTACTTCGGCTCCACGTCGGCCGTACGTCGGCAGTCTGACGGCTCGTTCGCTATCGTGAGCACGAGCCGCGCGGCGCCGAGGTGCGGCGGTCACGACAGCGTGACACCGGGGGTGGGTGTGTTCAACGCGAGGCGTGCGCGGGCGGTGGACGGACCGGACACGGGGCCGCAGGCGGATCGACTGCTGATCCACCACCTTCGGACGGGCGACCGGCAGGCCCTCGACCAGGCGATCGTGCTCTACCGGCAGCAACTCGCGTCATCGCCGGCACCGGACGCCGCGCAGACGGCCGCCTGGGCCGGCAACCTGATCGCCGCCCTCCACAGCCGTTACCAGCTCCTGCGGCGCCCGGACGACGTGGACGCACTGATCGCCCTGGGCCGCGAACGGGCGTCCTGCGAACCGGTGCGCTCCCAGGACTTACGACTCCTGGCCGTCGCGTACCAGGAGAGGTTCGCCATCCACGGCCGGCCCGGCGACCTCGACCTGGCGGTGGAGACGTTCGCGCGGGCGGCCGGCCTCCCCCAGAATGCCGAGACCGCGGCACAGGCGCTGGGCGGACTCGGTGCGGCGCTGCACCTGCGACACGAGATCGCCGTCGGCCGCCATGAGGACACCGCCGGTGGCCGGGCCACGGGGCCTCCGGCCGGGGGCGAGGTGCCCCGCCCGGCGGGGACGCCCGGCGGGACCGGCGCCGCCGACCCCGCGGCGGATCTCCTGCGCGCGACGGACGCCCAACGGCGGGCGCTGCACGTGCTGCCGGGTGGATCGGACGACCGTCCCGGCTACCTGAGCAACCTCGCCGCCATGCGGAACAGCGCGTACCTGTTCGACGGGGACCTCGGCGCCCTGCGCGAGGCCCTCGACCTGTGGCGCGCCGCCCTGGAAGCCGTCCCGCCGGGTGGCCCCGTCCGCCTGCTCCTCCTGGGGAACCTCGCCCAGGGCCTGCGCCAGTGGCACGAGCACGCCTCCGACGAGACACACCTGTCGGAGATGCTGCGGATCCACCGCGCGGCCTTGGCCGAATGTCCTCACGGCCACCCGGGCCGGGCCAAACTGCTCGCCGGGCTCGGCGTCGCCCTGCGCCTGGCCGCCGAGGCCACCGACGAGCCCGCGCTGCTCGAGGAGTCCGCGGCCTTGCTGCGCGAGGCCCTGACCCGGTTCCGCCCCGGCACACCGGAACGCGCCAGAGGGCTGAACAGCCTCGGGAACACCTTGCACAGGCTGGCGCAGTGGACCGGTGACGCAGCGCTGCTCGACGAGGCCGTCGCCACCTTGCGCGCCGCCCTCGCCGAAAACGAACCGGGTACGGGCGCGTACGCCGACGCCCTGGCCAACCTCGCCATCACCCTGCGCCAGCGCGCCCTCCAGACCGGCGACCTGACCTCCCTGCGGGAAGCCGCCCGACTGGCCAGGGAAGCGCTCCACGCGTCACAGGCACCACCCGCCGCCCAGGTCGTGCGGCTCGGCAACCTGGGAGTGGTGTTGCAGAGCTGGCACGGCGCGACCGGGGACACCGCGGCCGCCGGCGAGGCGATCGACGCGGCCCGTCAGGCCCTCGCTCTGGCGCCTGCGGCCGGACTGCCACGCGCCGACCGGCTGAACCACCTGGCCAACGCCCTGCGGGCCCGGTTCGAGGACACCGCCGACGCGGCGGACCTCGACGAGGCCGTCCACCTGCTGGAGGAAGCCGCCCGCCAGGTCCCCTACGGCGACCCGGCGCTCGCGGTGGTCCTCACCAACCTCGGCTCCGCCCGGCTCACCAGGCACCACCTCACCGGCGAACCAGGGGAGTTGGAGCAAGCCGTCAGCGAACTGGGCCGCGCCGTATGGGCCGTCACCGAGCACACCGCGACCCACGGCAATTATCTGAAGGCGTACGGCGGCGCGCTGCGTGCCATGCACCACAGGGACGGCGACCCGGGAGTGCTCCGTGCCGCCGAGGACGCCTACCGGCAGGCCGCCGAAACCACCGCCCTGCCCGCGTACGAGCGGGTCCTCGCGGCCTGGGAGTGGGGCGCCGCCGCCGCGGACGGCCGCCGATGGGACGATGCCCTGCCGGGCTACGAACTGGCCCTGGAGCTCCTGCCGTTCGCCGCGTCCGGCCGACTGGTCCGCAGTGACCAGGAACGCGGTCTGTCCCGGGTGAGAGGCCTGGCCGCCGAGGCCGCCGCGTGCGCGGTCAACGCCGGTCAGCCGGAGCGCGCGGTGCTCCTGCTGGAGCAGGGCCGCGGCGTCCTGCTGGGCCGGACCATGGCCACCCGCGACGGACTCGGACGACTGCGGGGCGCCCACCCCGCTCTCGCCGAGCGCTTCGCACGGTTGCGGGAACGGCTCGACGCGCTCGAGGCCGCCGACGCCGCGGACACCGCCCAGGGCCGGCTGCCGGCCGACACCACCGACCGCCGCCACACCCTCGCGGCCGAGCTGGAGCACCTGGTCGCCGAGATCCGCGCCCGGCCCGGCTTCGCCGACTTCCTTGCCGCGCCGACCACCGAAGCGCTGCTGGCCTGCGCCGACAAGGGTCCGGTGGTGCTCGCCTACTGCAGCGAGTACCGCAGTGACGCCCTGGTGCTGCGGGACGGCGGAGTCCTCCTGGTCCCCCTGCCCCACGCCACCCCCCGGGCCGTCGGCGAACAGGCGGACCGCCTCGAGCGGGCGCTCGCCGACGCGGCCGACCCCGCCCGCGACCGGGCGGCCCAGCAGGCGATCAGCGAGGTACTGGCCTGGACCTGGGACCACGTCAGCGGCCCGGTGCTCGACCGGCTCGGCCTGCGCGGACCCACGCCCGACGGTGGGTGGCACCGGTTGTGGTGGTCACCCGGGGGCGCGCTGGCCTCCCTGCCGCTGCACGCGGCCGGTCACCACGGTGAAGCTCCTGGCGCGGTACCGGACGACGGAGCCGTACCCGCCCCCGCGGCGACCGTTCCGGCACCGCGGACCGTACTGGACCGGGTGGTCTCCTCGTACACGCCGACCGTCGGCGCCCTCCGCTACGCCCGGGCCCGGGCCGCCGCCCCCCGCCCGCACGGGAGGCTGCTCGCCGTGGCCCTCCCGGACACTCCCGGCGCCCGGCCGCTCGGCGGCGCCCGGCGCGAGGTGGAGGTACTGCGTGGCCTCCTGCCGACCGAGGTGCTGTACGGAGAGCAGGCCACCTTCGAACACGTGATGGACGCCCTGCCCCGTCACCCCTGCGTGCACTTCGCCTGCCACGGGGTCAGCGAGCCCGCCGACCCCTCCAACGGCCGGCTCCTGGTCCACGATCACCCGACCCGGCCCCTGACGGTCCGCGAGATCTCCCGCCTGGAACTGCCGGCGGCGCGGCTCGCGGTGCTCTCCGCCTGCGAGACCGCGCGGGGCGGCGGGGAACTGGCCGACGAGGCGATTCACATCACCTCCGCCTTCCAGCTCGCGGGATACCCCAACGCCGTCGGAACGCTCTGGCCGGTGCACGACGCGGTGGCCGTCCGCGTCACGCGCCTCCTCTACCGGGAGCTGTGCGCCGAAGGAGCCGACGGCGGGCCGGAGCTGGACGACACGAGGACGGCCGACGCCCTGCACCAGGCGGTCCTGCGGTGCCGCGCCGCCTTCGCGGCCAGCCCCAGCCTGTGGGCGGCACACGTGCACGCGGGCGCCTGACGACACCGGCAGCAACGAGGAGGCGGTCACGATGACCCGATGGTGGCGGCGACGAGCCGCGGGAGAGGGCCAAGGGGCCGGCGCACAGCCGCCGCGACCTCGTCAGGAACAGGAGAGCCGGCAGGAGCACCGGGAACCGACGGACGGGCAGTCCCGGCACGGCCCGCACGAGCCGCAGCCCACAGCCGGATCCGGGAACACCAGGCGGCCGGGCGGGGGATACATCACCATCACGGAGGTGACGGAGGGCCGGCCGGAGCAGGAGATCGCCCGCGTCGAGATCTCCCCCGAACAAGCCCACGCCATGCGGGCCCGGTCCGCCATCGACCAGTTGGGCCCCGAGCACCCGGACGCCCTCACCGCCATGCGCGACCTCGCCCGGGTCCTCGCATCGACTCCAGGACGGGGCGAGGAAGCCGTCGAGCTCTACCAGCACGTGGCGCGCACCCAGTGGACCGTCCTCGGCGACCGCCACGAGGAAACACTGCGCACCTCCGCCGAACTGGCCGACGTCCTCCACGGCACCGGCCGGCTGCGCCTCTCCGAGACGGCGTGGCGCGACACCTTCCGCGCCCAGGCCGAGACGCTCGGCCGCGATCACCCCGACGCGCTGCGCAGCGCCGCCGGACTCGCCTCGGTCCTGGAGGACCTCGACCGCGCCCCCGAGGCCGAGCCGCTGCTGAGGGACGTCCTGGAACGCCGTGCCCGGCGGCTCGGCCGCGACCACCCCGACGTCCTGTCCTCCGCCAACGCCCACGCCGCCTCGCTCCTGAAGTGCGGCCGCCACGAGGAGGCCGAGCGCGCCTTACGCGATCTCGTGATCCGGCTGGAGGACCGGTACGGGCGCGACCACGACGCCACGATCGCGGCCCGGAGCAACCTCGGCGCCGTCCTCGTCCGACTGGACCGCCACGCCGAGGCGGAACAGCAGATCCGTGCCGTCGTGCAGTCGCTGGACGCGACGGTGGGGCCGCACCACGAGTCCACCCTCACCGCGCGCAACAACCTCGCCGCCGTCCTGCACGCCATGCAGCGCTACGAGGACGCCGTGCCCATCCTGCGCGCGACCCTGGGCGGGCGCGTCGCACTCCACGGCGACGAGCACCCGACGACGGTCGCCACCCGGGACAACCTCGCCAATGTGCTGATCGACGTGGGCCGGCACGCCGAGGCCGCCGAACTGCTCGACCGCTGCGTACGTGACTACCACCGCATCTACGGACCGGGACACCCCCGTCTGCGGGCCGCCGAGGAGAGGCTGGCCTGGCTGCGTGAGTGAAGGCCCGGCCCCTCGCTGATCCGGCGAGGAACGATCTCCTTACGGTCGCCCCACGAGCGCCGCCGGTCACCGCCGGTACCGCCGGCCGCCTCATGGTCGCCGCACGGTCGCCGCCGGTCACCGTCCGGAGGGAGCCCGCGCCCGCCGCTCCCGCCGGGGAGTCGGTCCCGATGCGGCGTGAACGGGCGGCGGGCAGCCGTTGTCCGGCCGGCAGCTCCTGGTCGTGCAGGGCTTCTCCCGGTCGGCCCGGGGCTCTCTCGGCCGTGCACGGCCGCTCGCACGGGTGCACCCTCTCGGGACCGTGGGCCGACCTGCGCCGGGCGGCCCGGCGGGGCACGCTTGAAGCGTGAATGATCCCGAGGAGACGGGCTCGGGCCTGCGATCGCTGGGCGCCGCCCTGTCCGACGTCATGCGGCGGACGGGGGCGTCCATCGGCATGGTGTACCTGCGGGCGCCGGCGGACGGCGCGCTGCGGCTGGCGGTCCTCAGCGGCGTCTCCCCGGAGTTCGCCGCGCCCTGGATGCGGGTCACGCCGGGCGATCCCGTCCCGGTGGCGGACGCCGTGGCCGAGGGGCGCCTGGTGTGGGTCGGGGACCGGGAGGAGATGGCCCGCCGCTATCCCCGGCCCGGTCTCGTCCTCCCGTACCCGTTCTCGCTCGCCGCCGCCCCCGTCTCCGGTGGTGGCACCACGTGGGGCGGTCTGGTCCTCCTGTGGCCCGGGGGCCACTCGCCGCAGCTCGCCGCCTCCGAGGAGGAGGTCGTCCGGGGCGGCTGCGACCGCATGGCCGCCGTCCTGGCACGGGCCGCGGCACACGGCAACCCCGTCGTGGCCGGACCACAGCCACGGATCGTCCGGCCCTCCCGCCGCACCCCCGGGCCCGTCGAGGCCACGGCGGCGGTGGAGTTCATCCACCGCCTGCCCGGCGGAAGCTGCGCGCTGGACCTCGACGGCCGCGTCACCTTCCTCACCGAGGAGGCCGCCGACCTCCTGGGAGCCGACGCCGAGGAACTCAGCGGAGCCCTGCCGTGGGAGGCCCTGCCCTGGATGGACAACCCGGCCGTCGAGGACCGCTACCGGGCCGCGGTCATCAGCCGACGGACCACGTCGTTCACCGTCCTGCGCCCACCCGACCGCTGGCTCTGCTTCGAGCTGCACCCCGACGCCTCCGGCATCAGCGTCCGCATCACCCCCGCCCCCGCGCCCACGGAAGAGGACCAGGACGCGGGCACTCCCGCCACCGCCCCCGAACACACCGCGCACGCGCCCCTGCCCAGCCGGGCCACGGCTCTCTACCACCTGATGCACCTGGCCGCCACGCTCACCGAGGCCGCCGGCGTCCAGGAGGTGGTCGACCAGGCCGCCGACCAGATCACCCCCGCGCTCGGCGCCCAGTCCCTCGCCCTGCTCACCACCGAGGAGGGCCGCCTGCGGGTCGTCGGCCACCGTGGCTACCCCGCCGACGTGGTGACCCGCTTCGACTCCACGCCCGTGGCCTCGGACACTCCGGCCGCACGCGTCCTGACCAGGGGCGCCCCGCTCTTCTTCGGCAGCCGCCCGGAACTGGAACGCGTCTGCCCCTCCGCCGTCGTCCTGGACAGCGAGGGCGCCGCCTGGGCCTTCCTGCCGCTGATCGCCTCCGGCCGCCCGGTCGGCTCGCTGGTCCTCGGTTACGACCGGCCGCGTACCTTCCACCCCGGCGAGCGCGCCATCCTCGTCTCCCTGGCCGGCCTGATCGCCCAGGCTCTGGACCGGGCCAGGCTCTACGACAGCAAGCACGACCTCGCCCACCGCCTCCAGGCCGGCCTCCTCCCGCACAGCCTGCCCCACGTCCCCGGCCTGGAGGTCGCCGCCCGCTACCTCCCCGCCGGCCACGGCACGGGCATCGGCGGCGACTTCTACGATCTGATCCGGCTCAGCGGCACGACCGCCGCCGCGGCCATCGGTGACGTCCAGGGCCACAACGTCGAAGCGGCCGCCCTCATGGGCCAGGTGCGGGCCGCCGTCCACGCGAGCGCCGGCGCGCCGCCCGGCGAGGTCCTCGCCCGCACCAACCGCCTGCTCACCGACCTCGACCCGGGCCTGTTCACCAGCTGCGTGTACGCGCACATCGACCTCAGGCACCACCGCGCCCTGCTCGCCACCGCCGGGCACCCACCTCCCCTGATGCGCCACCCTGACGGCCACACCGAGGTGCTCGACCTGCCTCCCGGCCTCCTCCTCGGCATCGACCCGGCCGCCGACTACCCCACGGCCGGGGTGACCCTGCCCATCGGCACCGTCCTCGCCTTCTACACCGACGGCCTCGTCGAGGCACCCGGCGTGGACATCGACGACGCGATCGCCGAACTGGCCGGGAAACTCGCCCGGAGCGGGGCCCCGAGCATGGACGACCTGGCCGACTCGCTCATCGGCCACGCCCAGGGCTCGGCACCCCGTGCCGACGACATCGCCCTGCTCCTCCTCCGTACGACCGCCCCGTCGTGAGTCCCGCTCCTCAGCGCGCCGAGAAGCCGTGCACCGTCGTCGACCGGTACGTCCCGCCCGGCCGTAGCACCGTCGACGGGAACGCGGGCCGGTTCGGCGAGTCGGGGAAGTGCTGGGTCTCCAGGCACAGTCCGTCACCCTGCCGGTAGGTGCGCCCCGACGGCCCGGCCAGGGTGCCGTCCAGGAAGTTCCCCGAGTAGAACTGCACGCCCGGCTCCGTCGTCGCGATCGTCATCGTGCGCCCCGACTGCGGGTCGCGCAGCCACGCGACGGGCTGCGGACGGTCCGTGACGCCCTTGTCCAGCACCCAGTTGTGGTCGTACCCCTTGGCGAGCACCAGCTGGGGGTGCGCCGTACGGATGCCGTCCCCGATCCGCTTCCGCTGCCGGAAGTCGAACGGTGTGCCCGCCACCCCCGCCAGTTCACCGGTCGGGATCAGGGTCGCGTCGGCCGGCGTGTAGCGGGAGGCGGCGAGCCTCAGCTCATGGCCGAGGATGTCGCCGGCGCCCTCGCCCGCGAGGTTGTAGTACGTGTGGTTCGTCAGGTTCACCACCGTGGCCCGGTCGGTGGTCGCCGTGTAGTCGATCCGCCAGTCGCCGCGCGGGGTGAGGGTGTACGTCACCGCCACCTTCAGTGTGCCGGGGTAGCCCATCTCGCCGTCCGCGCTCACGTACCGCAGCACCAGCCCGACCCCCGTGCGGTCGGTGAACGGCTCCACGTCCCACACCCGCTTGTCGAATCCCTCGGCGCCGCCGTGCAGGCTGTTCTGCCCGTCGTTGACGGACAGCCGGTACTCCTCGCCGTCCAGGGTGAAGCGGCCGCCCCCGATCCGGTTGCCGTACCGCCCGATCAGCGCACCGAAGTACGGCGACGACGACACATAGGCGTCGAGGTCGTCGAAGCCCAGCGACACATTGGCGTACCGGCCGCGCCGGTCCGGTATCTCCAGGGACTGCACGATGCCGCCGTACGACAGCACCTTCAGCCGTGTGCCGCCGTTCTGAAGCGTCCAGCGGTGCACCTTGGTGCCGTCGGCGAGCGTCCCGAAGAGCTCCCTCACCGGCTGCCGCCCTCCCGACGCGTACGCCGTGCCCGTGGCCGCCGCCATGAGCCCCGTCGCGGCCGCCGCCGCCAGTACCGTCCGTCTGCTCGTGTCCATCCGAACTCCCGAGGGGTGAGGTTTACTTACCGGCCTTGCGCTTGTTCCAGACGTCGAACCCGACGGCCGCCAGCAGCACCAAACCCTTGATGACCTGCTGGTAGTCCGTGCCGATGCCGACCAGGGACATACCGTTGTTCAGCACGCCCAGCACCAGGCCGCCGATCACGGCGCCCATCACGGTGCCGACGCCGCCGCTCATCGAGGCGCCGCCGATGAACGACGCGGCGATCGCCTCCAGTTCGAAGTTCAGGCCCGCCTGCGGGGTGCCCGCGTTCAGCCGTGCCGCGTACACACAGCCCGCGAGCGCCGCCAGGACACCCATGTTGACGAAGACGAGGAAGGTGACCCGCTTGTCCTTGACGCCCGACAGCTTCGCCGCCGCCTTGTTGCCGCCCAGGGCGTACACATGGCGTCCGATCACCGCGTTGCGCATCACATAACCCAGCCCGATCAGCAGGGCGCACATGATGAGCATGACCACCGGTACGCCGTGGAAGCTGGCCAGCGTCAGCGTGAACGCGACGACCGCGGCCGTGATGGCGGTGCATTTCAGCGCCCACAGGCCGAACGGCGGTACGTCCAGTTCATGGGCGAGCTGCCGCCGCCGGTCGCGCCACTCGCGCAGCAGCAGGAAGACCACCGCGACCAGGCCGAGGAGCAGGGTGGGGTTGTGGTACTGCGTGTAGGGACCCATCTCGGGGATGAAGCCCTTGGCGATGTTCTGGAAGCCGTCGGGGAACGGGGCGATCGACTGCCCCTCCAGCACGATCTGGGTGAGCCCCCGGAAGAGCAGCATGCCGGCCAGCGTCACGATGAACGACGGGATGCCGACGTAGGCGATGAAGAAGCCCTGCCAGGCTCCCGCGACCGCGCCGATCAGCAGGGACAGCACCAGGGCCAGGACCCACGGCATGTCGTGTTTGACCATCATCACCGCCGACATGGCGCCGACGAAGGCGACGACGGATCCGACGGACAGGTCGATGTGGCCGGCGATGATGACGATCATCATGCCCATGGCCAGGATGAGGATGTAGCCGTTCTGCTGGATCAGGTTGGACACGTTGTTCGGCAGCAGCAGGGTGCCGTCGGTCCAGATCTGGAACAGCACGACGATGAACGCGAGGGCCATCAGCATGCCGTACTGGCGCATGTTGCCGCGCACGCCGTTCACCAGCAGGGAAAGGGCCGAGGGCTGCGGTGGGCCGTCCTGTGGCCGGGGACGTGGGGGAGTGGTCGTGGTGGTCATGGCGGGGCCTCAGCTTCTGTTCATGGTCATCTGGCGCATCAGGACTTCCTGGGTGGCGTCGGCGCGGGCGACCTCACCGGTCAGCCGGCCCTCGGCCATCGTGTAGATCCGGTCGCACATCCCCAGCAGCTCCGGCAGTTCGGAGGAGATGAACAGCACGGCCTTGCCCTGCGCCGCGAGCCGGTCGATGACGGTGTAGATCTCGTATTTGGCGCCCACGTCGATCCCGCGCGTCGGCTCGTCGAGGATGAGCACCTCGGGGTCGGCGTGGATCCATTTGCTGAGGACGACCTTCTGCTGGTTGCCGCCCGACAGCCGCCCCACCTGTTCGAAGACGGTCGGCGCCTTGATGTTCATACTGGTGCGGTAGCGCTCGGCGACGCTGCGCTCGTGGTGCTCGTCGACGACGCCGCGGCGCCGCATCCCCGGCAGTGACGCCAGGGAGATGTTGCGGTTGATGTTGTCGATGAGGTTGAGGCCGTAGCTCTTGCGGTCCTCGGTGACATACGCGAGGCCCGCGGCGATCGCCGCCGGCACGGTCTTCGTGACCACGTGGCGCCCGCCCACCTCGACGGTGCCGGCCACGTACACGCCGTACGACCGCCCGAAGACGGACATCGCGAGCTCCGTCCGGCCCGCGCCCATCAACCCCGCGATGCCCACGATCTCCCCGCGCCGCACGGTCAGCGACACGTCGTCGACGACTGTGCGCTGGTGGTCGACCGGGTGCCGGACCGTCCAGCCGCGCACCGTCAGCGCGACCTGGCCCGCGTCCTCGCCCTCGTACGGCGTGCGGTCGGGGAAGCGCTGGTCGAGGTCGCGGCCGACCATGCCCCGGATGATCCGGTCCTCCGACAGCCGTGGCTCGTCGTCCGGTGTCTCCCGGACCGTCAGCGTCTCGATGGTCCGTCCGTCACGCAGGATCGTCACCGAGTCGGCGATCCGCCGGATCTCGTTCAGCTTGTGCGAGATGATGATGCTGGCGATGCCCTGGTCGCGCAGCTCCAGGATCAGATCGAGGAGTTTTCCGCTGTCCTCGTCGTTGAGCGCGGCCGTCGGCTCGTCGAGGATGAGCAGCTTCACCTCCTTGGCCAGTGCCTTGGCGATCTCCACCAGCTGCTGTTTGCCCACGCCGAGGTCGGCGACCGGCGTCTGCGGTTTCTCGCGCAGCCCCACGCGCTTGAGGAGCGCGCTCGCCAGGCGAAGCGTCTCGTTCCAGTCGATCAGACCACGTGTGGCCCGTTCGTTGCCGAGGAAGATGTTCTCGGCGATCGACAGGTACGGGACGAGCGCCAGCTCCTGGTGGATGATCACGATGCCGTGCCGCTCGCTGGCCCGGATGTCCTTGAAGGCCACCGGCTGGCCCTCGAAGCGGATCTCACCCTCGTACGTGCCGTGCGGATGGACCCCGCTGAGCACCTTCATCAGGGTGGACTTGCCCGCCCCGTTCTCGCCGCAGACGGCGTGCACCTCCCCGGGCCGCACCGTCAGGTTCACCTCGGACAGCGCCGTGACGCCGGGGAACGTCTTGGTGATCCCGCGCATCTCCAGTACGGGTCGCGCCGCTTCACCGGCGCGGGCCGCTTCTTCGCCGTGCCCCGTCACTTCGCCGTGACCCGTCGCTTCACCGGGCCGCGTCACTTCAGCTGCCCCGCGGTGAAGTAGCCCTCGTCGACGAGGAGCCGTGTGTTCGACTTGTCGATGCTGACCGGGTCGAGCAGGAACGACGGCACGGTCTTCTTGCCGTTGTCGTAGTCCGTGGTGTTGTTGACCTCGGGCTTCTTCCCGTTGAGCACGGCGTCGCCCATCCTCACCGCCTGCGCGGCCAGCTTGCGCGTGTCCTTGAAGACCGTCTGCGTCTGCTCGCCCCGGATGATCGACTTCACCGACGCCAGCTCCGCGTCCTGCCCGGTGACTACCGGCAGCGGCCGGCTCGTCGTGCCGTAACCGGCGCTCTTGAGGGCCGAGATGATGCCGATGGAGATGCCGTCGTAGGGCGAGAGGACCGCGTCGACCCGCTCCTCGCCGTAGTTCTTGCTGATCAGGTCGTCCATCCGCTTCTGCGCGGTACCGCCGTCCCAGCGCAGCGTGGTCGCCTGGCTCATCCGGGTCTGCTTGCTGCGCACGACGAGCCGGCCGCTCGCCATGTACGGCTGGAGCACCTTCATCGCGCCGTTCCAGAAGTACTTGGTGTTGTTGTCGTCCGGCGAGCCCGCGAACAGCTCGATGGCGGCGGACTTGCCCGCGGCGGTCGGCGGGCCCAGCTTCAGCGCGTCGACGATGTACTTCGCCTGGAGCTCGCCGACCCGTTCGTTGTCGAACGACGCGTAGTAGTCGACGTGTTCGGAGCCCATGATGAGCCGGTCGTACGCGATCACGGGGATACCCGCGTCCTCCGCGCGCTGGAGGACCTCGGTGAGGGCGGAGCCGTCGATCGCGGCGACCACCAGCAGCTTGCGCCCCTTGGTGATCATGTTCTCGATCTGGGCGATCTGGTTCTCGACCTTGTCGTCGCCGTACTGGAGGTCGGTCTCGTACCCGGCCTTCTGGAACTGCTTCGCCATGTTCTCGCCGTCGGCTATCCACCGCTCCGAGGCCTTGGTCGGCATGGCGAGACCGATGGTGCCGCCCTTGCCGCCGGCCGGCTTGTAGCGGCTGCCGCCCCGGGCCTCCTGGCCGCAGGCGGTGAGCGAGAGCGTCAGCAGCGCGGCGAGCGACGCCGCGACCGCGGTTCTGCGGGTGATGCGCATGGTTCAGTCGCCTTCCGGGACGGTGGCCGGGACGGGGAAGCGGCGGAGCTCACCCGGCAGTCGCGAGCCGAGCGGGGACATCCCGCCGTCCGCGCCGTGCCGGGCCAGCAGGTCGAGGACGAGCCGCCCGCGGCGGACCCGCTCCCGGGCGGTGGCGAGCGCCGTGTCGCGCAACTGCGCGCCGTACGGGTAGATACCGGGGGAGCGGCTCAGGCCGAACTTCAGGTAGAGCGGGGCGCCGCGCCGGATCAGCTCGGCCGCCTCGTACATCCGGATGTAGCCGCCCAGGTCGTCGGGCGCCTCGACGTACATGTCCATCGGCGCCCGGGCGGCCAGCCGGATCTCGGTGAGGTGGTCCAGCGTCAGGTCGGAGGGCACGTTGATGGAGTCCGCGCCGAGGGCCTCGTACACCGCGTAGGAGGCCGGGTTGACCGGGCCGGTCAACGCGGACAGCTTGAAGGTGGTGTCGGCGGGCAGGTGTCCCGCCGCACGCAGCCGGTGCAGCGTCCACAGCACGCCCTCGTCGGCGACGAGCAGGCAGCGTACGCCGAGCGCCGTGGCCCGGCAGGCGTCCTCCACGCAGCCGGCGAGCGCGTCGTGACCGCGGGCCCGCAGCCCGGCGCCGCCGGAGTCGGTGCGGGTGCCGGCGCCGATGTCCCAGGTGCCGCGCGGGCCGGTGAACAGGCACAGTTCGATGTCGCGTTCGGCGCACGACTCCGCCATCTCGGTGATCTCGTCGTCGGTGAGCATCCAGACGCCGCTGCCCTGGCTGATCCGGTGGACGGGTACGTCGAGCCGTGAGCTCTCCTTGAGGACCACGGCCAGCGCCTCCGGGCCCTCGACGGACGGGATCTCGGTGCGCCAGGTGCCGCCGTCGGGGAAGGTGTGGGGGGAGGCGTCGGCCGGGTCGACGGCGGGCGCCGGATGGCCGATGGTGGCCAGGGCCTCGGCGCCGGGACGGCGGGGCGCGGGTGTCGGTGCTGCCGACTGTGCCGGTTCTGCCGGTTCTGCCGGTGGTGCGGACGGGGCGGTCACAGGGCTCCTCTGTCGGTACCTGACGTTCGGTATTTCGGACGCAGTTCGTATCGTTGGGTGCACGGCGGTACGGGATGCGAGCAGGGCACCCCGTACCGCCGTACGGCATGGGGCCGGCCTACGGCCGCAGCAGCACCTTGCCGGTCTTGGGGTCGCCTCCGCCCACCAGGGCGACGGCCTCGGCGAACCGCTCCAGCGGGAACTCGTGCGTGATCAGCGGCGCAGGGTCGAGCAGCCCGAGCCCGAAGGCCCGCACCGCGTCGCACCAGGTCGACGACGGGGCGCCGAAGACACTGCGGATCTCCAGCTGGCTCACCGACAGGTGTACGGGGTCGATCCCCACCGCCCCGGGCGTGAACATCCCGGTCAGCACCACCCGGCCGCCCCGGCGCGCCAGCAGGCACGACGAGGCCGCCGTGGTCGGCGCGCCCGCCGTCTCGACCACCAGGTCGAACCGGCCGTTCAGCCCCGCCGCCTCGGCCGGGTCCAGCGCCTCACCCGCCCCGAACCGCAGCGCCTGCTCGCCCCGCGCCGCCCGCGGGTCGATCACCGTCAGTTCGGCGGGGGACGAGGCGCCCAGCAACTGCACGGCGAGCAGCCCCAGCGTCCCCGCGCCCACCACCGCCACCCGCTCACCGGGACGTGGCCGCCCCATCCGTACCGCCGCGGCGATCACGGCGGCGGGCTCCAGCAGGGCCGCGGCCCGCAGGTCGGCGTCGTCGTGCAGGGGGTGCAACAGGCGCGCGGGCACGGTGACGTGGTCGGAGAAGGCACCGGGCTCGGTGAACCCCGTCTCCGCGTACCCGCCCTCGCACAGGCTGGTCTCGCCGCACCGGCAGCGCTCGCACGTGCCGCACGCCCGGAACCCCTCCGCGACCGTCTTCCGCCCGACGAGCGCCCCGTCGACACCCTCGCCCACCGCCTCGACCGTCCCGGCCCACTCGTGGCCGGGAACCACCGGGTACGTGACGTACGCGGCGTCCCGGTGACCGTCGTACACCTCGCGGTCGCTCATGCAGATCCCCGCCGCGGCGACCCGCACCAGGGCCTCCCCGGGTCCCGGCACCGGCACGTCCCGCTCGACGAGCCGGTGCACCCCGGGGCGCTCGACGACCACGGCGCGGCTCGGCGAACCGCCGGCCGCGCGGCGCTCGTGGCCCTGGTGCGCGGGCTGCACGGGGCGGCCGGGCTGCGCGGGGTGTCCGGGCTGCGCGGGCCGGTGGTTCGCGTGGTCCGGCGCGGGGGCGAGTGGCCGTCCCGGCTCGTGGTCCGGCGCCCGGTCCCGCGCGGGGCCCGTTGTCCCGCCGGGGGTGCGGTCCGGTGTGCCGCTCGGGGCGGTGCTCACTTCGGGGCCCTCTTCTCCCAGCCCTCGGCCCACAGGTCGAACCGGGCCCTCTGCTGCGGGAATTCGGCCGCCGCGTCCAGGTCCAGCTCGACGCCCAGTCCCGGGGCGTGCGACACGGCGAAACAGCCGGTGGCCGGGTCGACCTGCGGAGCGCCCTTGACGACCTTCTTGATCTCCGCGTCCGCGAAGTCGTTGAAGTGCTCCAGGATCTTGAAGTTGGGCGTGCAGGCCGCCAGTTGGAGGGACGCCGCCGTGAGCACCGACCCGCCCACATTGTGCGGGGCGACCAGCATGTAGTGCGTTTCGGCGGTCGCCGCCAGCTTGCGCGTCTCCAGGATGCCGCCGATGTGCCCCAGGTCCGGCTGGATGATGTCGGCCGCCTGGGACTCGAACAGCTCACGGAACTCGATCCGGTCGTGGATGCGCTCGCCGGTCGCCACCGGCAGGTCCACCTTCTCGGCGACCTTCGCCAGCGCCTTGAGGTTCTCCGGCGGCACCGGCTCCTCCAGCCACGCCGGCGCGAACGGCGCCAGCTCCCTGGCGAGCCGCACCGCCGTGGCCGGGCTGAACCGCCCGTGCATCTCCAGCATCAGCTCCGTGTCCGGCCCGATCGCGTCCCGCACCGCCTCGATCAGCGACACCGCGTACCGGGTCTGCTCCGCGTCCAGCTCGAAATGGCCGGTGCCGAACGGGTCGATCTTCAGCGCCCGGTAACCACGCGCCACGACCCCCTTGGCCGCCTGGTGATAGGCCTCCGGCGTCCGCTC
Organism: Streptomyces sp. NPDC000229; assembly: GCF_040300825.1. Taxonomy (NCBI): domain Bacteria; kingdom Bacillati; phylum Actinomycetota; class Actinomycetes; order Kitasatosporales; family Streptomycetaceae; genus Streptomyces; species Streptomyces sp. NPDC000229. Next base: position 58,939 of record NZ_JBEPEL010000018.1, on the reverse strand, counting down.
GGTGGTGTACCAGCCGTTCGCGTACGCCTTGACCCTGTCCGTCACCTTGCCGCCGAGCAGCTGCCAGACCGGCACCCCCAGCGCCTTGCCCTTGATGTCCCAGCACGCCATCTCGACGACCGCGATGCCCGACATGACGATCTCACCCGCGCGGCCGTAGTCGCCGTACTTCATCCGGCGTACGAGGTCCTCGACCGCGAACGGGTCGGAACCGGCGATGTGGTTGGCCTCGGCCTCCTTGAGATAACCGACCAGCGCGTCCGTATGTCCCAGCATGCGCGTCTCGCCGACACCGGTGAGCCCTTCGTCGGTGTGGACGAGCACATAGGTCAGATTGCGCCAGGGGGTCCCGACGACATGGGTGCTGATTCCCGTGATGCGCACGGCAGTTGCCCTCTCGAGCTCGTTCGATATTTCGTCACACGTTCGAAATCTTGGCGAGACCGTAATCAGCCGCTCGGAAGGTGTCAATGGTTCGCGCGTGCTCGCTTCGAAGCTGCTTCCCGCGTGGTCGTTGCCGAGCCGGCGCCCGAGCCATTGCCCGGTGAAGTGGGCTGCGGGTAGCCTGCGTTCGTCATACCGGTCAAAGGCCGGAGTTTCGAACGAAGGGGTGGGTGGACGGTATGGGACGTCTTGTCCCCGCTGTGACCAGGGCGCTCGACATCCTGGAACTGTTTCTGGAGGGTGACGGCACCCTTTCGGCGCCGGAGGTCACCCGCAAGCTCCAGCTGCCCCGCACCACCGTGCACGAGCTGCTCACCACCCTCGCCGCCCGCTCCTACCTGGTGCCCCTCCCCGAACAGCCCGGCCGCTACCGCCTGGGCGTACGCACCTACCAGCTCGGCAGCCGGTACGCCGAACAGCTCGACCTCGCCGCCGAGGGGCAACGCGTCGCCCGGGAGGTCGCCGAGACCTGCGACGAGACCGTCCACGTCGCCATCCTGGAGGACACCGACGTCATCTACATCGCCAAGGTCGACTCCACCCACGCGGTCCGGATGGTCTCGGCGGCCGGCCGCCGGCTCCCGGCGCACTGCACCTCCGTCGGCAAGATGCTCCTCGCCTCCCTGCCGCAGGCCGAGCTGGACGCCCGGATCGAGGGGCGCGAGCTGGTCGCGATGACCCCCGACAGCCTGACCGACCCCGACGAACTGCGGGCCGAACTCGCCGCCATCCGCGAGCGGGGCGTCGCCATCGAGCACCGTGAGTCCAACCCCGACGTCAGCTGTGTCGCCGCCCCCGTGCGCGACGGCGCCGGCCGCGTCGTCGCGGCCCTGTCCATCTCCGTCCCCATGATCCGGTGGACCGAGGAGCGCGAGGCCGAACTCGCCGAACTCGCCGCCAAGGGCGCCGACGACCTCTCCGTGAGCCTCGGTCACCGGGGCACCACCCGGTGACGCGCGTCGAGGTCGCCGTACGGGAGTACGCCGAACTGGGCGAGGGCCCCACCTGGGACCCGGCCGCCCGGCGCCTGATCTGGGTCGACATCCTGGGCTGCCGCGTCCACACCTACGACCCGGTGAGCGGCCGCCGTACCGTCACGGCCACCGAGCAGCACGTCGGCGCGGCCAAGCCGCGGGCCGGCGGGGGACTGGTGGCCAACCTCCGGGACGGCGTCGGACTGTACGACGAGGGCGGCGCCGCCTTCCGCTGGCTGGTCCACGACCCGGCCCCCGGGCGGCGCGGCAACGACGCGGCCGTCGCCCCGGACGGAGCCCTGTGGGCGGGCACGATGCGCTACGACGAGGCGGCCGGCGGCGGCACCCTGACCCGTATCGCCCCCGACGGAACCGCCACCACCGTCTTCCCCGGCGTCGCCGTCAGCAACGGCACCGGCTGGAGCCCGGACGGCACCCTGATGTACTACATCGACAGCCCCACGCGGCGCGTCGACGTCTGTCGCGTGTCCGACGGCGGGGGACACCTCACCGACCGCCGCCCGCTGGTGACGATCGAGCCGGGTGCCGGTTTTCCCGACGGCCTCACCGTCGACGCGGACGGCTGCGTCTGGGTGGTCCTCTGGGACGGCGCCGCGATCCGCCGCTACACCCCCGGCGGCACCCTGGACATGGTCGTCGAGCTGCCCGTGCGCCGCCCCACCGCCTGTGCCTTCGGCGGTCCGGGACTCCGGGACCTCTACCTCACCACCGCCCGCACGGGCCTCGCCCGCCCCCACCCCCTCTCCGGCTCCCTGCTGGTGCTGCCGGACGCGGGACAGGGCATCGCGGGCATCCCCTTCGGGGGCTGACACTCGACTGCAAGCGCTTGCTACGATCGCGCCCTCGCATCGGCGGCGGGGGCCCGTGCGAGCCATCACCATCAGCTACGCAGCGCGCGACGGCGCGCGGGAGAGGCCGCCGGTGACCGCCCAGACCCCCCATCCCCAGCAGGCACCGAGGCACCTGCCTCCGACCGGCCGTCCCCGGCGCGGGACACCCGCCGACGAGGACGCCGCCACGGAGTTCCACGACTTCTTCGAGCGTCACTACGCCGAACTGGCCCGCCTCGCCCACCTGCTGACCGGCGAGGCCGACGCCGCCGACGACCTCGCCGCCGACGCCCTGCTCGCCCTCTGGCACCGCTGGGACCGCGTCCGCGCCGCCGAACACCCCGCCGCCTACGCCCGCGGTGTCGTCGCCAACCTCGCCCGCAGCCGCATCCGCAGCGCCGTGCGCGAACGCCGCCGCATCGCCCTGTTCTGGTCCCAGCACTCCCCGCACACCGACGACCCGGACATACCGTCGGTCGTCGACGTCCAAGGGGCGCTGCGTACCCTGCCGTTCCGCAAACGCGCCTGCGTCGTCCTGCGCCACGCCTTCGACCTCTCCGAACGGGACACCGCCCTCGCCCTGGGAATCTCGGTCGGTACGGTGAAGAGCCAGACGTCCAAGGCCATGGCCCAGCTCGAACGGCTGCTCGGCAACCGGGCGGCGACGCACTTCGTGGGGGAGACATGGACGAGCTGAAGCAGCGGCTGCGGGAAGCGGCCGAGGCCCACTGCCCCGACCGCGCCCGCATCCTCGCGCGCGTCGAGCGCGGCATGGCGCCCCCGCCCGGTGACGGCCGCCCCCACCGCCCCGTGACGCGTAGGTGGCGCACGTCCTGGACCGGAGCCGCGCCGCGCATGTCCTGGGCCAGGGTCGCCGGTGCCGGCCTCGCCGTCGCCGCGGTGCTGGCGGCCGGGGGATACACGGCCTCGGCCGTACTGGGAACCGGCGGGCCGGACCGGAGCGTCGGCGCACCGCCCGCCGCCCCGCTCCGCGCGGACGGCGCCGTGGACCCGCACAGCAACCGCTTCTGGGCCCAGAACAACATCACCGTCACGGCCTCCCGGCCCCTCACCGCCCTCACCGTCGAGCTGCGCGTCGCCCCCACCGGAGGCGTCGCGAGCACCGGCCACTGGCGCACCCTGCCCGCCGAGGACTTCACCACCTCCGTACGCAAGGACGAGGACGGCACCCTCCGCTACACCTGGACCCTCAAGCCCGGCCGCACCGCCCCGGCGGGCCGGCACGTCTTCGCGGGCCAGTACAACCACGCGGAAGGAGGGCGCGACGCCTCCGGCGACCGCTACACCATCACCGCCACCGATGCCCGGGGCGAACCGGCCTCCGCCGACGGGGACTTCGTCCCGTAGACCGGCGGCCGGTGTGCCCGACGCGGCAATTCCGGTACCGGCGGCAACCCTTCCGACGGCGGTGACGACCAGCACGCGCAAGGTCTCACCCCCACACGAAGGAATCGGGACATGAGTCAACGAGCCGCCGCACGGCCCGCCCGGGCCGAACGCTCCGCACGGCGCACCACCCGTCGTGCCGGCCGTCGCGCCCTCGCCGGCCTCACCGGCGCGGTCGCCCTGACCGGGGCCGCCATCACCGCCGGCGCCACCCTCCCCACTGCCGGTGCCGCGGCCGCCTGGCCGACCCCCAACGGCAGCAAGCCCGTCCCGGCGACCATCTCGGTCCCCGCCAACACCCCGTACGACGGTGGCATGAAGCGCCACTACGGCACGGGCGACCTCGGCGACGGCGGACAGGACGAGGGCCAGGCCCCGCTGTTCACCCTGGCGGACGGCGCCGTCCTCAAGAACGTCGTCCTCGGCTCCCCGGCCGCGGACGGCGTCCATTGCCTGGGCAGCTGCACCCTTCAGAACGTCTGGTGGGAGGACGTCGGCGAGGACGCCGCCACCTTCAAGTCGAAGTCGTCGAGCGCCGTCTACACGGTCACCGGCGGCGGCGCGAAGAAGGCCTCCGACAAGGTCTTCCAGTTCAACGGCGCGGGCAGGCTCACCATCACCGGCTTCCAGGTGGCCGACTTCGGCAAGCTCGTCCGCTCCTGCGGCAACTGCTCCACCCAGTACAAGCGGACCATCGTCGTCGACAACGTCGACGTGACCGCGCCCGGCGGCAGCATCGCCGGCATCAACACCAACTACGGCGACACCGCCACCCTCCGCAACATCCGCATCCACGGCGACAGCAGCAAGAAGATCAAGCCGTGCGTGCGCTACACCGGAAACAACACCGGCGCCGAGCCGGTCCAGACGGGAAGCGGCCCCGACGGCACGTACTGCCGCTACACGGCGTCGGACATCACCTACCGGTGATGCCGCGCAGGTGACGACGCGGCCCCTGCCGGGCCGGTGCCACCCGCGCCGGCAGGGGCCCTCGACGGGTAACGTCCTTTCCATGACGGATACGGACGGGCGAGAGCCGGCCATCGTCGAGGCGCCTTCGGTGCTGGGCCTCCGGCCCTCGGGCGTTCAGGACCTGCCCACCGCCCTCCGCGACGCCGGCCTCGCCGACCGCCTCGGCGCCGTCCGGGCAGGCCGCGTCGACCCGCCCCCGTACGACCCCGGGGCGCGACGACGACACCGGGATCCTCAGACGGCTCTGGCCGACGAACGGGCCCGGGTGCTCGACGTCACGATCTTCAACCCCCGCCTCGACCCCGGCGGCCGCATCGCGGCCCGCCTGACCGAGTGCCTGGTCCGAGGCCTGGCGGCGCGCACCGACGGGAAAGGCTGACCGCGCGACGGCCGGGGTGCGCAGGTGACGTGGTGCCGGAGTGCCGACCAGGCGCTGCGCGCCCTGTGCGCCGCCCACGGTTGCCGCCGCCGACATCGTTCCGGCACCGCATCCACACCGAGCCCCACCCGATTGGTGTAGGGGATGCGATCCGGGTACCCGGCGACGACAATGACTGCAGGACGAGCAAGGAGGCGGCATGAACGCTGAGCCCGATTCGACCTCCCAGCGAGAGGGCGTCACGCCCGACAGGCTTCTTCACAGCGGCGCCGAAGGTGAATTCAACGCGGAAGACCTGGTCCTCGCTTCAGGACGTGACGTCAACCCCAAGAGTCTGGCCTGGGCCGAGCGCAGGCTGGCCGAGAAGGGCAAGGCCGCCCTCGACGAACTACTCCCCTGACCCGGCGACCCCACGGGCCACGCGACCAGTACGTCGTCGCGTGGCCCGAAGCCCTGCTGCGGCACGGCACGGCGCCTCTCCTTCTCCGACGCCCTTTCGTGCCGTTCGCTCGCGACCCGGCCCTGACCGGCCGCCACAGGCCGGCCGCCCCCGGGCCGGCGCGGAAGCGACGCCGTCCGCCCGTCATGCCGCCGGGGCGGGGGGCCCGGCGGCCGTCCGCCCGTTACGCCGTCGTCGGCGCGGCCACGGCCGGGGCCGGTACCGGCGTCAGCGGGCCGCGCAGCGATGAGCGGCCGTGCTGCCAGGCGGTGAGGACCCGGTCCTCCCAGCGTTCGTCCAGCCAGACCGTCGCGCGGATGCCGAACGCCACGTCCGCGGCCAGCTCCGGCTCACGCGCCAGCAGGTCGCCCAGGACGTCCCGGCGCATCACCTGTTCATGGACCGCGTCCGCCTCGATGTGCTCGGTGAAGAACCGGATGCACCGCTCCTCGGCTCCCAGCCGTTCCAGCGCCTTCGCCATCCGCCGGGCGCCCGGCGGCGAGGTGATCTCCAGGACCGCGAAGTTCCCCGCCGCCGCGCCGCGCAGCGACCGGTGCAGCCCGAACAGCGACATCACGTTCACCGTGGCGAGCGTCGTCGCCGGGGCGAGATCCAGGTAGCGGCCGTACGAGGCGTCCAGCCCGGCCCCGTCCATGAGCTCCGCGAACAGCCGCGCGTGCACCCGCTCGCCGCGCCCCGCTCCGAACTCGTCGTAGGCCACCGCCACCAGTGACGCCTTCGCCTGCCCCTCCAGGCGGGGGATCAGCCACGCCTGCGGATCGGACTCCTTGAGCTGGTACAGCGAGCGGTGCGCCAGGTACTCCCGCATCAGCTCCCAGGTGCCGTCCTCCATCAGCCGGTGCGACACCCCGTGCCCGTCGACCGGCTCGACCAGCAGCGGGTCCAGCGCTCCCGTCACGTCGTCGTCGCCGGGCACCGCCTCCCGCAGGGCCCCCAGGAACGCCTCCTCCATGGGCCGGCGCAGCCCGAGCAGGGCCGGGTCCCACTCCCGCTCGTCGGCCACGCCCTCCAGAGCCCGGTAGTGGGGCTCGTACGACAGGTACAGCGCGAGCTGGAGGTCCTCGCCGAGCGGGTCCGCCCCGGCCACGGTCACCTCCGGTGCCGTCCCGCCCCGCAGTACACGCAGGACAGCCGCCGAAAGGGGCCCCCGCTCCTCCGGAAGGGGAGCGGGGCGCGCGGAATCGGCCACCGTCATTCCTTCTCCTCCACGTCCATCTGCTCCAGGGGCCGCAGCGCCGGCCCCTGCACCACCTTGCCGTCCACGTCGAACCGCGAACCGTGGCACGGACACTCCCACGCGCACTCCTCGTCGTTGAAGTGGACGATGCACCCCAGGTGGGTGCAGCGCGCCGACACCGCGTGCAGCGCCCCCGCCGCGTCCCGGTGCACCGCGAGCCGCCGCCCTCCGACCCGTACGACCGCACCGCCGCCCCGCGGGATCTCGGCCGTCGAGTCGGCGTGGGCGCCCGGCAGCCGGTCGCCGATGAAGTGCTTGCCCACCTGCGCCTGGAGCCGCAGCATCGCCGGCGCCTCACGCACCGGGTGGAGCCGTACCGGGTCGTACAGGCTCGTCCAGGCGGGCTCGCGGCCGCGAATGCGGGAGGCGATCAGGTCACCCGCCATCACGCCGTTGCTCATGCCCCATCCGGCGAACCCGGTCGCCACGTACACGTGCCGGGACCCCGGGTGCAGCCGGCCCACGTACGGCACCCGGTCCGTCGTCACGTTGTCCTGCGTGGCCCAGCGATGGGTGAGCTCCACGCCCTCGAACCGCTCCTGAGCCCAGGAGGTGAGTTTCCGGTAGTGCTCGCCGACCTCGCCCTCGTCGACCGTGCCGGGCATGAACTTCTCGCCCGTGACGATCAGCATCCGCCGCCCGTCCTCGCCGTACGGCGCCGTCCGTACCGAGCGTGTGTTGTTCTCCCAGGTCAGGAACATTCCGCCGGGGTCCTGCCCGGCCGGTACGGGCCCGGCCACCACCAGCTCCCGCTTCGGCTCCAGCCGGGTGAACAGCAGCGCCCGGTCGAAGACGGGGTAATGGGTGGCGACGACGACCTCACGCGCCTTGATGGTGTGCCCGGTGCTCGTCGTCAGCTCGCACGGCGAGCCCTCCTGGAGCCGTGTCACCCGCGTCCGCTCGAAGATCCGCCCGCCCAGTACCTCCAGGTCGGCCGCGAGCCCCAACAGGTACTTGCGCGGATGGAACTGCGCCTGGTTCTCCACCTTCACCGCGCCGACCACCGGGAACGGCAGCGGTACGTCGGTCTCGTACGAGGCGGGCAGCCCCGCCGCCCGGGCCGCCTCCGCCTCCTCGCGCAGCTGGTCCGCCTGGTCCGGGTCCTCGGTGTACGTGTAGGCGGGCAGCCGCTCGAAGTCGCAGTCGATGCCCAGTTCCTCGCTCACCTCGGCCACATGGTCGATCGCGATCTGCTGCGAATGGGCGTACAGCCGGGCGGCCCGGGCGCCGTGAATCCTGGCGATGTCCGCGTACACCATGCCGTGCAGCGCCGACAGCTTCGCCGTGGTGTGACCGGTCACGCCCGACGCGATGCGGTCCGCCTCCAGCAGCACCACCGGGTGCCCGGCGCGGGCCACCTCCCACGCCGTGCAGAGCCCGGCGATGCCGCCGCCGACCACGGCCACCTCCGTCTCGACGGGGCCGTCCACGGCCGGACGGGCCGGCCCGGGCGCGTACTCCATCCACAGAGAACCGGAACCGGACTCAAAGCTCATCGCTCACTCCTTACACAGCCGTCACCAGCGTTTCGCCGGGGAAGTCCGAGGTACCCGCTGTGCATGCGTCTACTCAGACCACGCGGCGTGTACGCGCCCCAGGAGGACACGGAACTGCTCGCCCAGGCGGCGCGCAGCGAACTGCGCACACTGCACGCCCAGCCCGGCGTCGAGGTGCTCGACGTCGGTACGGGAACCGGCGCGCTGGCCCTGATGGCCGCCGAATGCCCGGGCGCACGCGTGACCGCAGTCGACATCTCCTGGCGCGCCGTGCTCGCCGCGCGCTACAACGCCTGGCGCCTCGGGCTGCCGGTCGTCGTCCGCCACGGCGATCTGACCACACCGGTCGAGGGCCGGCGTTTCGATCTGATCCTGTCCAACCCGCCCTACGTCCTGTCCCCGCGCCCCGTGCGACGCGGGGAGGAGCGCACGTGGAACGCGGGCGTGGACGGGCGCCAGGTCATCGACCGGCTCTGTGCGCGGGCGCCTGACCTGCTGCGGGACTCGGGGGTCCTGCTGCTGGTGCAGTCGGCGCTGTCCGGGGTGGACGCCACGCTGGACAAGCTGGCGGAAGGGGGCCTGTCCGCGCGGGTCGAGCTGCGGGCCAGGATCCCGTTCGGGCCGGTCATGGCGCAGCACGCGGAGTGGCTGGAGGAGCAGGGGCTGATAGCGCCGGACGAACGCAAGGAAGACCTGGTGGTGATCCGTGCGCAGCGAACCTGAACCCGTGCGCGGCGAGAGTGGACGTGACGCCGAACGGGTGGTGATCGACCGGGAGGGGCCGCTCCTGATGGAGGGCCCCGTCGAGATCCGGCTGCCGGACGGTACGACGGCGTACTCGGACCGCTTCATGGTCGCCGTGTGCACCTGTCGGCGCAGCCGCCGCTACCCGTGGTGCGACACCAGCCACCGGCGCCGGACCCGCGGGGAGGATTGAAAGGCCGCGGCCTGCGCACTCGTACGGCATGACCCACCCCAACCCGAACCCCGACCCGGATCCTGGTCCGGAGCGCACCCCGGGCCTCGACGCCGGTGGCGGCGTTCCGCCGGGCGAAACGCCGCCCGCGGAGTCGAGCATGTCCGGCGCCGGACCGAGGGAGACGCACAACCCGCCGACCGGTTGGGCGAAGGCACCGATGGTGCTGATCCTGCTGGTCGTCGTCCTCGTGGCGGCGCTGTTCGTCGCGATGGCAGTGGTGATCGCACTCTGAAAGGAGTCGAGGCATGACAACCGCACGTCAGCTGATGACCAAGGGCGTCGACTGCGTCGGTGAGGGTGACACCGTCCTCCAGGCCGCCGAGATGATGAAGCAGCTCGGGGTCGGCGCGATGCCGATCTGCGGCTCCGACGACAAGCTCAAGGGCATGCTGACCGATCGCGACATCGTGGTGAAGGCGCTCGGCGCGGGCAAGGACCCGGCGAAGACGACGGCCGGCGACCTGGCGCAGGGCGAAGTGGTGTACGTGGACGCGGACGACGACGTGCAGATGGTGTTGCGCAAGATGTCCGAGCACAAGGTGCGACGGCTGCCGGTGATCGACAACCACCGCCTGGTCGGCATGATCGCCCAGGCCGACGTCGCCCGTGCGCTCCCCGACCCCCAGGTCGGCGACCTGCTGGAAGCCCTCTCCACCGACTGATCGTCGGCCGTCCCCGGCCGCGACGCCCACACCGCCACCGCCCCGCGATTCCCGCGGGGCGGTGGCGTGCGCGTACCCGGTGCGCCGCGTCGCCCACCGCCGCCGGTCACCTCCGACCCCGCCGGGCACCCGCCCCGCCACCGGGAAGCCCGTAGAACCAGCGAGAACCCCGGAGAACCCCGGCACGGCCCTTCCGGATGACTGGAACACGTTCTACTCTGTGCGGCGCCGAAGGGACTGGCCGCGACGCCTGGAGGGGCCGTGCACCTCGAATACACACCCGAGCAGCACCGGCTGCGCGCCGAACTGCGCGCCTACTTCGCCGGACTCGTACCGGAAGGCGCCCACCCGGGCGACGCCGACCCGACCGCCCGCAAACGGTTCTACCGCGCCACCGTCCGCCGTCTGGGCGCCGACCGCTGGCTCGGAGTCGGCTGGCCGAAGGAGTACGGCGGGCGCGGGCTCACGCCCATGGAACAGTTCATCTTCTTCGACGAGGCCGCCCAGGCCGGTGTTCCGCTCCCGCTCATGGCGCTCAACACCGTCGGCCCGACGATCATGCGGTTCGGCACCGAGGAGCAGAAGGCGTACTTCCTGCCCCGCATCCTCTCCGGCGAGATCGACTTCGCCATCGGCTACAGCGAGCCCGACGCGGGCACCGACCTCGCCGCGCTGAAGACGAAAGCCGTCCGGGAGGGCGACGAATACGTCGTCAACGGGCAGAAGATCTGGACCACCAACGGCGACACCGCCGACTGGGTGTGGCTCGCCGTCCGCACCGACCCGGACGCCCCGCCCCACAAGGGCATCACGATGCTGCTCGTCCCGACCACGGACCCCGGCTACTCGTGCACCCTCATCAACACCCTCGCCGGGCACGACACCACCGCGAGCTACTACGAGAACGTCCGCGTCCCCGCCTCCCACCGCATCGGTGAGGAGAACAAGGGCTGGCGGCTGATCACCAACCAGCTCAACCACGAGCGCGTCACCCTCGCCGCCCACGGCACCATGGCCATCCGCGCCCTGCACGACGTGCAGCGCTGGGCCGCCGGCACCAAGCTGGCCGACGGCCGCCGCGTCATCGACCTCGGCTGGGTCAGGAAGCGTCTCGCACAGACCCACACCAGGCTGGACGCGATGAAGCTCCTCAACTGGCGGATGGTCAGCGCACTCCAGCACGGCACCCTCACCCCCCAGGACGCCTCCGCGGTCAAGGTGTACGGCTCCGAGGCCCGGCGGGACGCCTACGCGTGGCTGATGGAGGTCGTCGGCTCGGCCGCCCCCCTGAAGGAGGGCTCGGCAGGCGCGGTCCTCCACGGCGAGCTGGAGCGCGGCTACCGATCCGCCGTCATCTTCACCTTCGGCGGCGGCAACAACGAGATCCAGCGCGAGATCATCTCCTGGATCGGCCTGGGAATGCCCCGGGTGCGGAGGTGACGCCGGACGATGGGAACAGCCACCGGCGACAGCGGCGCGGGTCTCTTCGGGTCCGGCTCCGTGACCTGGCAGCTCCGCAGCGACCCCATGACGGGGTCGCCGGCGTCCGGGCGCTGTACCTCCAGGCGCTGCACCCCGCCGCCGTACACGGAGTCATGAGCCCACACCCTGTACGGCAGCCCGCGTGTGGCCCGACACGGTCACGTACCGGCTGACCGCGACCGGCAACCTGCTGCGCTGCGTCCCCTCCCGTATCCGCCGGCAACTGCCGCCCCAGCACATCCTCGAAGCCGTGTCCGGACTGGAACCCGAAAGCCGCCCTGCCCCGTACGAACTCCGCAGACAGGCCGCCATACTGGACGGGCCGGGGAGGGCGTGGCGGGGGCGACGGGCGGATCGACGGGGACTCGACGGGGGCGATGGCACGCGATGGGGGACACCAGGCTGCTCCAGGGCCGGTACCGGCTCGAGGAGTTGATCGGACGCGGCGGCATGGGCGAGGTGTGGCGCGCCACCGACGAATCGCTCGGCCGCCGCGTGGCGGTCAAGTGCCTCAAGCCACTGGGACCGCAACAGGACCCGAACTTCGTCACCGTGCTGCGCGAGCGGTTCCGACGCGAGGCGCGCGTCGCGGCCGCGCTCCAGCACCGCGGCGTCACCGTCGTCCACGACTTCGGTGAGTCCGACGGTCTGCTCCACCTGGTCATGGAACTCCTCGAAGGCCGCAACCTCAGCCAGCTCCTGGAGGACAACAGGCAGCACCCGCTGCCCGTCGACGAGGTCGTCGACATCGCGGAACAGGTCGCCGACGCCCTTGCCTACACCCACCGGCAGGGCATCGTGCACCGGGACCTCAAGCCCGCCAACATCATGCGGCTGGCCGACGGCACGGTGAAGATCTGCGACTTCGGCATCGCCCGCCTCGGCGCCGACATCGGCTTCACCGCCCGCCTCACCGGCACCGGAATCGCCATGGGCACCCCGCACTACATGTCGCCCGAGCAGATCAGCGGCGGCCACGTCGACCACCGCAGCGACCTGTACTCCCTGGGCTGTGTCCTGTACGAGATCGCCACCGGGGTAACGCCCTTCGACCCGGGCGACGCCTGGGCCGTACTCGTGAGCCACCGCGACACCCCGCCCGAGCCGCTGCGCAACCACCGGGCGGAACTCCCCGAGTTCTTCGAGCGGGCCGTCCTCGACCTGCTCGCCAAGTCCCCCGACGGCCGCCCCGCCGACGCCGCCGACCTCCGCCGCCGCATCGCCGCCGGACGCCCGGCCCCGGCCGCCGTGCTCCACGCCCCCTTCCCCCTCGCACCCTCCTACCCCCGCGCCCACCGCCTGCCGTCCTGGACCCGCGGTATGACCACCGGACACAAGGCGGTCGGCACCGCCGTGCTGCGCGCCACCCCGCCCCCCGACCCGGCGGTCGGCCTCACCGGCGAGTGGACCACCCCGACCGGCCCGCACGGCACCGCCCTCCCCGTGCCGGCACCGCCCCGCCCCCGGCGCCCCACGCCCGCGCCCCAGGCGCTCGCCCATCTGGCCGGCCGGCACAGCGCGGGCCTCAGCCTCGGCCGGATCGGCCGCTGGGAAGAGGCGGGGGAGGTGCACCGCGCGGTCGCCGCCGCACGCGAACACGCCCTGGGCCCCGATCATCCCGACACGCTCACCAGCCGGTACGAGGTCGGCCTCACGCTCGTCAGGACCGGCCGTGACGCCGACGCCCTGCGCGAGTTCGGCCGCGTCGCCGAAGGCCGGGCCCGGGTCCTCGGCCCCGACCACCCCGACACCCTCACGGCCCGTCAGGAAACGGCGTACGTCCTGGGCCGGCTCGGGCGCCACTTCGAGGCCCACCAGGTGTACACCTCGGTCCTCGACGCCCGCACCCGCACGATCGGCCCCGACCACCCCGAAACGCTGCGCTGCCGCCACAACCTGGCGTTCACCCTCGGCAGGCTGGGGCGCCTGGAGGAGTCGTACCGCATGGCGTACGACCTGGCCGCCGCCCGCGCCCGCCTGCTGGGGCCCGAGCACCCCGACACCCTGGTCACCCTGTACGAGGTGGCCTGCACACTCGGCCGGCTCGGGCGCTGGACCGAGGCGCTGCGCGCCTACCGGGAGGTCGCCGCGGCACGCGCCCACGCCCTCGGCCCGGGCCACCCCGACACGCTCACCGCCCGCTACGAGGTGGGGATCAGCCTCGGCACACTGGGCCGCAGCCACGAGGCGCTGGAGCTGTACCGCGACCTCGTCGACGCCCGCGCCCGGGCGGACGGCCCCGACCACCCGGAGACGCTGCGCGCCCGGCACGGCCTGGGCGTCAACCTCGGCCGGCTCGGCCGCTGGGCCGAGGCGCTCGCCGAGGCCCGGGGCGTGTGCACGATCCGCGAAAGGGTGCTGGGCCCCGACCACCCCGACACCCTGGTCAGCTGCCGGGAGGTCGCCGTGGGACTCGGCTGGCTCGGCCGCTGGGCCGAGGCGCTCCCCGTCTACCAGCGGGTCGCCCAGACCCGGGAGCGGGTACTCGGCGCCACCCACCCGGACGCCCTGACCAGCCGCAACGACGAGGCGCACTGCCTCCAGCAGCTGGGCCGGCAGACGGAGGCCGTCGAACTGTTCCGGCGGGTCGCCGAGCTGCGCCGCCGACGGAGCGGCCCCTAGAGGAGCCGGAGGAGCGCGTGTTACGAAGGGCCATGACCGTACAGCGCTCGTACGACGCCGTCATCGTCGGCGGAGGCCACAACGGACTGGTCGCCGCCGCCTATCTGGCCCGCGCCGGCCGCTCCGTCCTCGTCCTGGAACGCCTGCCCGACACCGGTGGGGCCGCCGTCTCCACCCGGCCCTTCACCGGGGTGGACGCCCGGCTCTCGCGCTACTCCTACCTGGTGTCCCTGCTGCCGCCGAAGATCGTGAGCGACCTGGGCCTGCGGTTCGCCGTCGCCCGCCGCACCATCTCCTCGTACACCCCGGTCGAGCGCGGCGGACGGGCCGCCGGCCTGCTGGTCGGCGGGGAGCGGACCCGGGAGTCGTTCGCCGCGCTCACCGGCTCGGACGCCGAGTACGCTGCCTGGCAGCGGTTCTACGCCACGACCGGGCACGTCGCCGAACGCGTCTTCCCCACCCTCACCGAGCCGCTGCCCGCCCGCGACGCCCTCCGCGCCCGGATCGATGACGACGAGGCATGGCGGATGCTCTTCGAGGAGCCCGTCGGCGCCGCGATCGAGGAGCACTTCGCCGACGACCTCGTACGCGGCGTGGTGCTCACCGACGCGCTGATCGGTACGTTCGCCGACGCCCACGACCCGTCCCTCGTCCAGAACCGCTGCTTCCTCTACCACGTGATCGGCGGCGGGACGGGGGAGTGGAACGTGCCCGTCGGCGGAATGGGCGCCCTCACCGGCGCCCTCGCGGACGCGGCGCACTCGGCGGGCGCCTGCATCCGCACCGGTCACGAGGCGCTCCGGATCGAGACCGACGGCCGCACCGCCGAGGTCACTTTCCGCACGCAGGACGGGGAGGGCACCGTCGCCGCCCGGCACGTCCTGGTCGGCGCCTCGCCGCACGCGCTGGCCACCCTGCTCGGCGAACCCGCCCCGCCGCCCGCCGAGGGCGCCCAGCTGAAGGTCAACATGCTGCTGAAGCGGCTGCCCCGGCTGCGCGACCGCTCCGTCGACCCGCGTGACGCGTTCGCGGGGACCTTCCATGTGTCGGAAGGGTACGGGCAGTTGGCGACCGCGTACCGGGAGGCGGCGGCCGGCCGGCTACCGAGCGCCCCGCCCTCCGAGATCTACTGCCACTCGCTGAGCGATCCGTCGATCCTCGGCCCCGATCTCGCCGCGCGGGGCCACCAGACGCTGACGCTCTTCGGCCTGCACACCCCGGCGCGGCTCTTCACCGCCGACAACGACACCGCCCGCGCCGCCCTCCTCAAGGCCACCCTCGCCGAACTCGACGCCCACCTGGCCGAACCGCTGGCGGACTGCCTCGCCACCGACGCCGAAGGCCGCCCGTGCATCGAGGCGAAGACCCCGCTCGACCTGGAGCGGGACCTACGGCTCCCGGGCGGCCACATCTTCCACCGCGACCTCGCCTGGCCGTACGCCACCGACACCACCGGCCGGTGGGGCGTGGAGACCGCCCACGCCAATGTGCTGCTCTGCGGAGCGGGCGCGGTGCGGGGCGGCGGTGTCAGCGGCATCCCCGGCCACAACGCGGCCATGGCGGTGCTGGGCCGCTGACGCCCGGTTTCCTGACCCGGACACACGGATGGGCGCCACCAGGGCGCCCATCCGTGTGTCGCTCGTGGTCAGCCGACGTCCCAGCAGGTGGCCTCGAAGTGCTTGACCTTGACGTCGCCGGCCTTCACTTTGCCGCCCGACCCCCAGCAGCCTTCCACGTCCGAGTGGGCGGCGGCAGGGGCCGCGGCCATGAAGCCGACCGCGAGCAGACCGGCCAGAACGAGCGAGATGCGCCGAAGCATGAGTTTCTCCTTCGAGTTGGGGACTCGACACGACTGTTCGTCAGCTACGGCTCCACCGCACGCCGAGTCGCGCGGGCGGGTGATGGCCGCCCCTCGCACCACCCGGCGGCGACGCCAGGAGGCGGGCGGCGACGGAGCGCCCGTGAGCGACCGCCCGCAGCAGGCGCCGCGCTGCCTGTCGGAGCCGCCTTCGGAGGCAGCGCGGCACTTCCCACACACCGGGCACGGTGGAGTGGACCGGCCCGATGGATCGCGCTTGCCCGGGACGGCCGGCGGCATACTGCGCCGTCCGGGTGATCACCCGGAATCGGCAGAGCACCGCGAAGGCCGCTCCGGCGCTTCATGGTGGAGCCCCGGTCGCCCCGGCCCCCCGAAATGCAGCCCCTCAAGTCCCCGCAGGCCCCCTCAAGCCCCTCAAGTCACCTCAGGCCGCGGCACAGCGACTCGAGCGACCCCGGGGGAGTCGCCGAGCCGCTGCTGCCCGCCCGCCGCGGGGACGGGCCGAGGTGGGTCAGGTCCGGGTCGGCGGGTCCTGACGGGGATCGCTGCCGAACTGGTCCTTCAGCCTGTCCTGCCCGGTGTCGACCTGCCTGCTGTGCTTGCCCTGGGTCCGCTGGTCGACGGCGTCACCGCCCCGGTCGACTCCCTTGTCGGCCTGGCTCTCGTGGCCCTTGAGCATCTGCTTGAGCTTGTCCATCACGGACATAGGGTCGTCCTCCTCGCCGAGTGACCCCCCGCCCCTCAGTTTCGCCCGTCCGTGCGAAACCCGCATCTGCGGGGCCCCGGCCCGTCAGTCCGCCGACGCGGCCCACCCGTGCGCCTCGATACGGGCCCCGTCCGCGGGCCGTGTCTCGTCGAACAGGGTCCGGGAACCGTCCTGCACCCGGATGGCGTCCACGTACACCCCGCGGCCGACGTACAGCCGGTCCGTCGCGTACCGCCAGCGCAGCCGGACCGGCGTGCCCCGCCACCCGGACAGGTCCGCCTCCAGCCGGTGCCAGACCCGGCCCGACCAGCCGCTGACCGACCCGGCCGGGTGGGGTCGGGGCTCCTGTCCGTGACGTACCGTCATGAACGGCACCGGCCGCCACGTGGCACCCGCGTCACCGGACGCCTCCAGGAACAGGGCGTCCGAGCCGGGCTCGATGTCCCACCACACCGAGCAGCGCAGTCGCGGGCGCGGCGATACGGGTGTCAGGTCCGGCAGGGTGAGCGTCGGCGCCGTACTCGACGCCATGCCCGCGTACCAGGCGGTGCGGCCACGCGCCGGGCGTACCGGAACGGCGCGGGCCAGGTTGTTCGCGGTGGCCACGCGTGGCGCGGAGCCGGAGCGCCAACTGCGTACGGGATGGACCGAGTTGCCCAGGACCACCAGGAAGGAATCGGTGGTCGGGTCGACGACCAGGCTGGTACCGGTGAAACCGGTGTGACCCGCGGTGTACGGGGTGGCCATGGCGCCCATGTACCAGTGCTGGTAGAGCTCGAAGCCGAGGCCGTGCTCGTCCCCGGGGAAGGCGGTGTTGAAGTCGGTGAACATCAGTTCCACCGACTTCGGCTCCAGGATGCGGGCGTGCCCGTAGACGCCGCCGTTCAGCAGCGTCCGGGCGAGGATCGCCAGGTCCCAGGCGCAGGAGAAGACCCCGGCGTGTCCGGCGACACCGCCGAGGCTGTACGCGTTCTCGTCGTGCACCTCGCCCCACACCAGGCCGCGGTCGAGACCGGACCAGGGTGCACGGGCGTCCTCGGTGGCGGCGATCTTCGGTCTCCAGGACCCGGGCGGGTTGAAACGCGTGCGGTGCATCCCGAGCGGAGCGGTGATCTCGTTGCGGAGCAGGGCGTCCAAGGAGTGACCGGTGATCTCCTCCAGGATCAGCTGAAGCGAGATCAGGTTGAGGTCGGAGTAGAGATAACGGGTGCCCGGCGGGTTCGCCGGGGCCTCCTGCCACAGCAGCCGCAGCTTCCCCTCCCGCGTCGGCTCCTTGTACAGCGGGATCCAGGCGCGGAAGCCCGAGGTGTGCGTGAGCAACTGCCGCACCGTGATGTCCTGCTTGCCGCCGCCCCCGAACTCCGGGAGATACGCCGTGACCTTCTCGTCCAGCTCCAGCGCCCCGCGCTCGATCTGCTGCACGGCCAGGATCGACGTGAAGAGCTTCGATACCGACGCCAGGTCGAAGACCGTGTCGTCGGCCATCGCGATCCGCCGCTCCGGCG
Organism: Streptomyces sp. NPDC000229; assembly: GCF_040300825.1. Classification (NCBI taxonomy): domain Bacteria; kingdom Bacillati; phylum Actinomycetota; class Actinomycetes; order Kitasatosporales; family Streptomycetaceae; genus Streptomyces; species Streptomyces sp. NPDC000229. The sequence goes on along the minus strand of NZ_JBEPEL010000018.1, from coordinate 40,944 downwards.
GCAACTCCACACCCGTGTCGGTCTTCTCGTCGTAGGCCGCATAGCGCACCGCGTGCCCGATCGCCCGGTGCAGTGCCACCGTCGCGCCGCGCCCCGCCAACAGCACCGCCCCCGCGTACCACGGATGCTTGGGGGAGGGCTCCAGGAACCGCTCGGCGTCGGCGACCAGCCGGTCCAGGTGCTCGGGCAGTAACCCGGCCCGCTCGGCGGAGCCCAGCCGCAGCGTCGGCCGGCCGCCTCCCGCCGGACGGACGGCGTCCGCCGCCGCGGCCCCTGACCCCGGAATCGAACCGATCACCAACGCACCTCCCAGGGCCAGCACCCCGCCGCCGAACCGGCGACGGTTCATCCCCTCCGTCATGGCCACCTTGCTCCCCTCCCGGACGCTCCCTGAGACAGTTGCCGAGACACTCCCGAAGTGCTTCCTGCAACGGCGCCCGAAACGGATTCGCCATGACTTCCGCAAGACCCCTGAAGCGCCCTGGGGCTGTCTGAAAGAATTCTTCGCCACCGCCCGCACCACGTGAAACTTTCTTACCACCGCCCCGGTGGCGTCAAGAACCGGCCACCCGGAAAGAATCTGACGCTTCATCAGAAAATCTCTTCCCTCGTCCGCTCCGCTGCGGCATCCTGCCGCCCATGGAGACGGAGCTGAGCAAGAGACTGGGTGTCGAGCACGCCATCTTCGGCTTCACGCCCTTCCCCGCCGTGGCGGCCGCCATCACCAGAGCGGGCGGATTCGGCGTCCTGGGCGCCGTCCGCTACACCGCCCCCGACGACCTGGCCCGCGACCTCGACTGGATGCAGGACCACACCGACGGCCTGCCGTACGGCCTCGACGTCGTCATGCCGGCCAAAAAGGTGGAGGGGGTGACCGAGGCCGACGTCGAGGCGATGATCCCCGACGGACACCGGCGGTTCGTCGCCAAAACCCTCGCCGAGCACGGCGTACCTGAGCTCCCCGACGGCGAGGCCTCCGGCTGGCGCATCACCGGCTGGATGGAACAGGTCGCCCGCAGCCAGCTCGACGTCGCCTTCGACTACCCCATCGCCCTCCTCGCCAACGCGCTCGGCTCCCCGCCCCCGGACGTCGTCGACCGCGCCCACCAGCAGGGCGTCCTCGTCGCCGCCCTCGCCGGCAGCGCCAAGCACGCCCGGCGCCACGCCGACGCGGGCATCGACGTCGTCGTCGCCCAGGGATACGAGGCGGGCGGCCACACCGGCGAGATCGCGTCCATGGTCCTCACCCCCGAGGTCGTCGACGCCGTGGACCCGCTGCCCGTCCTCGCCGCCGGGGGCATCGGCAGCGGCGAGCAGATCGCCGCGGGGCTCGCCCTCGGTGCCCAGGGCGTGTGGCTCGGCTCCATCTGGCTCACCACCACCGAGGCCGACCTCCACTCGCGCGCCCTCACCGCCAAGCTGCTGGCCGCCGGCTCCGGCGACACCGTCCGCTCCCGGGCCCTGACCGGCAAACCCGCCCGCCAGCTGCGCACCGAGTGGACCGACGCATGGGACGACCCCGACGGCCCCGGGCCCCTGCCCATGCCGCTCCAGGGCCTGCTGGTCGCCGAAGCCGTCTCCCGTATCCAGAAGTACGAGGTCGAGCCGCTGCTCGGCACACCCGTCGGACAGATCGTCGGCCGGATGACCTCCGAGCGCGGCGTACAGGAAGTCTTCGACGACCTCACCCGGGGCTTCGAGCGGGCCGTCGCCCGCCTCAACCGCATCGCACAGAGGAGCCGGTGACATGACACCGCCCAACGGCTTCTGGGCCCAGGCCGCCGCCGACCCGGCCCGTACCGTCCTGACCGCACCCGACGGGGAGGAGTGGACCGCCGGCCGGCTGCACGCCGCCGCCAACCGGCTGGTCCGCGGGCTACGGGCGGCGGGCCTGGAGACCGGAGACGCCTTCGCCGTCGTCCTGCCCAACGGAGCGGAGTTCCTCACCGCCTACCTCGCCGCATCCCAGGCGGGCTTGTACCTGGTGCCCGTCAACCATCACCTCGTCGGGCCCGAGATCGCCTGGATCGTCTCCGACTCCGGTGCCAAGGTGCTCATCGCGCACCAACGGTTCGCCGAGGCCGCCCGGTCCGCGGCCGACGAGGCGAATCTCCCGCCGAGCCACCGGTACGCCGTGGGCGGCGCCGTCGAGACGTTCCGGCCGTACGCCGAACTCCTCTCCGGGCAGCCCGGCTCACCGCCCGACGGCCGCACCCTCGGCTGGGTGATGAACTACACCTCCGGCACCACCGGCCGCCCACGCGGCATCCGCCGCCCCCTGCCCGGCAGGCCCCCGGAGGAGGCGTACCTCGGCGGCTTCCTCGGCATCTTCGGCATCAAACCGTTCGACGGGAACGTCCACCTGGTCTGCTCGCCGCTGTACCACACCGCCGTGCTCCAGTTCGCGGGCGCCGCCCTGCACATCGGCCATCCCCTCGTGGTCATGGACAAGTGGACGCCCGAGGAGATGCTGCGCCTCATCGACACCCACCGGTGCACCCACACCCATATGGTCCCCACCCAGTTCCACCGCCTCCTCGCCCTCCCCGAAGAGGTCAGGGCCGGTTACGACGTGACGTCGATGCGCCACGCCATCCACGGGGCGGCCCCCTGCCCCGACCACGTCAAGCGGGCGATGATCGACTGGTGGGGCACCTGCGTCGAGGAGTACTACGCGGCCAGTGAGGGCGGCGGTGCGTTCGCCACAGCCGAGGACTGGCTGAAGAAGCCCGGTACGGTCGGAAAGGCGTGGCCCATCAGCGAACTCGCCGTCTTCGACGACGAGGGCAACCGCCTCCCGGCCGGCGAACTGGGCACCGTGTACATGAAGATGACGACCGGTGGCTTCAGCTACCACAAGGACGAGGACAAGACCCGCAAGAACCGCATCGGTGACTACTTCACCGTCGGAGACCTGGGCCACCTCGACGAGGACGGTTACCTCTTCCTCCGTGACCGCAAGATCGACATGATCATCTCGGGCGGCGTCAACATCTATCCCGCCGAGATCGAGGCCGTCCTGCTCACCCACCCCGCCGTCGCCGACGCCGCCGCCTTCGGCATCCCGCACCCCGAGTGGGGCGAGGAGGTCAAGGCGGTCGTCGAGCCCGCCGACGGCCACACCGCCGACGACGCTCTGGCCGCCGGGATCCTCGCGCACTGCGCCGAACGCCTTGCAGGCTACAAGCGCCCCAAGAGCCTCGACTTCGTCACCGCGATGCCCCGCGACCCCAACGGCAAGCTGTACAAACGCCGCCTCCGCGACCCGTACTGGGAAGGCCACCGACGCCCCGTCTGACCGCCCGAGACGCCCCTGCCGCCCGATCCCCGCCTGCGCCGCCCGCGCCGTGCCGTCCACCCCGTGCATCCGTACTCCCGTGGACGCCGTCCGTACCGCCTGTGCCGTCACCCGTGCACGCCCCCTGCGCCGTGCCGTCCGTGCCGTGCACGCCACCCGTTCCCGGTGCGTACCTGATGCCGTACCCGGTTCGGCGCGTCCCTGCCGGGCGGGGCGGCGTCCGCTCTGGCAGCGTGGCGGCATGAGCACCGGCACCGGCACCGGCACCGGCACAGGCGCGGGCACCGGCACCGGCACGGGCGGCCGGGGCGCGCGGCCCGGCGGTGCGCGGCTCCCCCACCGGTGGACCACGTGGGTGCCGGTGGTCGCCGTGCTCGTGCTGGGCCTCGGCTGGGGGCGCGACCTGCCGGGGCCGGTCGTGGCCGTCGCCGGGCTTTGCCTGATCGGCTCGGTCCTCGGCCGTGCACCACGCCGAGGTCGTCGCCCACCGCGTAGGTGAGCCGTTCGGGTCACTCGTCCTCGCGGTCGCCGTGACCGTCATCGAGGTCGGGCTCATCGTGATGCTCATGGCCGGTGGCGGCGACAAGGCGTCCACCTACGCCCGGGACACCGTCTTCGCCGCCGTCATGATCACCTGCAACGGCATCGTCGGCCTGTCCCTCCTCGTCGCCGCCCTCCGCAGACGCGTCGCGGTCTTCAACGCCGAGGGCTCCGGCGGCGCACTCGCCACCGTCATCACGCTCGCGGCCATGACGCTGGTGCTGCCCAGCTTCACCACCAGTCGGCCGGCCCCCGAGTTCACGGGAGCGCAGCTGGCCTTCGCCGCCGTCGCCTCGCTCTGCCTGTACGGGGTCTTCGTCGTCGCCGTACAGACCGTCCGCCACCGCGACTACTTCCTCCCCGTCGCCCGCGACGGCGACGCGACCGGAGGCGACGACGAACACGCCCCGCCGCCGGGCCTCCGGGAGGCCTGGTGGAGCCTCGGCCTCCTGGTGCTCGCCCTCGTGGCCGTCGTCGGGAACGCCAAGCTCGTCTCACCGACCATCGAGGACGGTGTGGAGTCGGCCGGCCTGCCGAAGGCGGTCGTCGGCGTCGTCATCGCCCTGATGGTGCCCGGACACCGACCGGGGCCCGCGTCACCCCCGGGTGATCCGCGCGCACTCGGCTACCACCTCGCGCAGGCTCCCGGTCCGCCGCAGCAGCTCCCGCTGGATCCGCGAGCCGTTGCCGGTCTTCAGCAGACCGGCGAGCGCCTCCTGCGCGGGTACCACGTCACCGCTGTCCTCCAGCGCGTCCCTGACGTGGTCGAACAGCGCCCGCACCACCGCCTCGGCCGGTGCCGGCCGCATCGTCACCGGGTGAATGAGCTGGTCCTCCAGACCCGACCGGGCCGCCCGCCAGGCGGCCAGCCGCAGCAGAGCCACACCGTGCCGCGCCGGCGGCTCACCGTCGCGCCACTGCCGCGCCGCCGTCTCCACCAGGCCGCGCACCAGCGTGGCCAGCAGGACCGTGGTGGACGCGTCGAGACAGACGTCCGCCACCCGGATCTCCACGGTCGGGTACGAGTGGGACAGCCGGGCGTCGAAATAGACCATCCCCTCGTCCCGCAGCACCCCGCTCGCCACCATGTCGGCGACCTGCTCGTGGTACCGGTCGGCGGAACCGAAGATCTCCACCGGGCCGGCCGACGGCCAGCGCCCCCACACCCGGTTGCGGTAGCTGGCGTATCCGCTCTCCTCGCCCTGCCAGAACGGTGAGTTGGTGCTCATGGCCAGCAACACCGGCAGCCACGGCCGGATACGGTCCAGGACGGCCACGCCCTCCTCGTCCGACTCCACCGACACGTGCACGTGACAGCCGCACGTCAGCTGCTCCTGCGCGGTCAGGCCGAAATGCTCCTTCAGCCACTGGTGGCGCTCACCGGTGCCGATGGTGGGGGACACCGGGAGCGGTGAGGTCGCCAGTGCGGCGACCGTCGCGTCCAGCTTCTCGGCGTGCCGCGCCGCCTCCGCCCGGCACCGCCGGATTTCCTCTCCCAGGTCGCCCATGACGGTCTGCGGGCGCGTGGCGAACTCCAGCTGCTGCCGTTGCAGCTCGCTCTCGAAGACCTCCTCGTCGCCCTCGGGGTCCCGTGCCGCGGCCGCCAGTACGGCCGTCGACAAGGCCCTCGGGTCCCCGGTCCGGCTGTCCACCAGGAGGAGCTCCTCCTCGACACCCACACTGCGCATGACTGACCTGCCTCTCTTACGGAATGCGGGTCGTTTGCCCTGGATCCGGCCCCTCACGCATCGGCCGCCGGGCGGCGCCCTTCGGACGGGTGTGCGGAGACGCGCGGACGGGGCATACGGGCAGAACAAGATCGTCCGCGTACGAGAGACGAGGAGGGAGCCCGCAGATGGGGATACCCGCCCGCAGGCCACGCACCGACCGCCCCAGCCGCCCGGTCGCCCGCCGTGCGGGCTTCAGCCTGCGCGAGACCACGCTCGGCTTCGGTCTGGTCGCCATCGTCCTGTGCGGTACGGGGGCGATGGCGCGGGCGGCCGTCGGTGACTCCGCCGACGTGCCCGCGGCCGCGCTGGCCGTGGCGGGCACCCTCGCGGTGGCCCTGGCGCTGGTACGCGCCGCCCGCCGTCGCCGTGCCCCGGCCGCCCCGCCGGCGGAGCCGCCCGTGTACGTGGACTGGGCGGCCATGGACGCGGACGCCTTCGAACAGGCCGTCGCGGACCTCTGCGCACGGGACGGCTGCCTGGACGTCGAGGTGGTCGGCGGCGCGGGGGACCTGGGCGCGGACGTGGTGGCCACCGCGCCCGACGGGCGGCGCGTCGTCGTCCAGTGCAAGGCGTACGGACCGGACCACAAGGTGGGTTCCCAGGACGTGCAGCGCTTCGGCGGAACGTGCTTCGCCGTGCACGAGGCCCATGTCGCCGTCGTCGTGACCACGAGCGAGTTCACCGAACCTGCCGCCCAGTACGCCGCCCAGTGCGGCATCCTCTGCGTCGACCGGCGGGGCCTCGACGCCTGGACGGACGGCACCGGCCCGGCCCCCTGGGTACAGGTGCCGCTCCAGGAGGCGGAATGCTGAGCCCTGCCACGTCACCCCCCTGCCGGGCCGCCTGAGCAGCGTTCCCGTGCCGGCTCTCATACGGGAGTGCCGGACTCGGCTCCGCCCAGCTCGAACGACAACCGCGGCGACAGCGAGCGCAGGAACCTCCGGCGGCACTTCGACCGGGCCGTGGGTGTGCCCCCGGACTCCTGCCGGCGCACCTTCCGCAGCCCCCACTGAGAACGGCCACAGACAGGTCGCCGGTCAGCAGCCCCACCGAACGGCTACAGGTCGCCGATCCGGTACTCGGAGCGGGCCTTGTTCAACAGGTCCTCGGCGGTGGCCTCGGCCGACTTCCCCGCCGGCACGTCGACGCCCAGGGTGAGACGTTCCTGCCGGGAGTTGAGCACGATGAGCGTCTTGGACAGGCGGCGCGGTGTGCCTTCCCCTTCCTTGCTGTACGTCAGGGTGAGGACGGCGGCGTCACGTCCCTGCTCGGTGGCGGGCTGCACGGAGGCGACGGCGGCGGAGCCACCGGTCGGCGGGGTGGCCGTCTCGTACTCCTGCTTCCAGCGCTGCGCCGTCGCCATGGCGGTCTCGGTGGTCTTCTCCTTCTTGTCCACGAGCAGCGTCATGTCGCCCTTGGGGGAGGTGTAGCGGGTGCCGGTGTACGCGCCGTCCGAACTTTCGAGGTCGTCCGCCGTGGTGATGGTCCAGTCGGCCGGGGCGGCGACGGTGACGCGCATGCGGTACTCCTCGTAGCGTTTCCACCCGTCCGGCACGTCGTCGCCTCCGAACGGGAGCACCAGGGCGACGAGCAGGGCCACCACCAGGGCGGCGCCCGCGGCGAGGGGCAGCGGCCTCAGGAGCCGGCGCTTCAGGGAGCCGGGCCGCGCTGCCGCCGGACCGTCCTGCCCGGGCGGCGCGACCGCGGAGGCCGAGGTGGACGGCCGGGGGAGAGGGGTCGTCGCGGCACGCAGCATCGGCAGCGCCGCCTGGGCGGTGAGCCGGCTCTCCGGCTCCTTGCGCAGCAGGCCGGTGACGACCGCGGTCAGTTCCGCGGAGTGCTGCGGCGGGGGCAGCTCGGCGAGGAGGATGGCCTGGAGGGTCGAAGGCGTGGTCTGCCGGCGGAACGGCGACACGCCCTCGACGGCCTGATAGAGCATCACCCCGAGCGACCACAGGTCGGACTCCGGTCTCGGACGGCGCCCCAGCACCCGCTCCGGCGCGATGTACTCGGGCGAGCCGACGAAGGCGCCGGTCTCGGTGAGCTTCTGCTCGCCCTCCATCTGCGCGATGCCGAAGTCGGTGAGCACGACGCGGTCGTGGCGGCCCACCATCACGTTGCCGGGCTTCACGTCACGGTGCAGCACCCCGGCCTCGTGCGCCGCGGTCAGCGCACCGAGGACCGCGAGCCCGATCCGGGCGGCCTCCTGCGGGGACACGGTCCCCTCGTCCAGCAGCTCGGCGAGCGACTTCCCGCGCACCAGCTCCATCACGATCCACGGGCTGTCGCCCTCGGTCACCACGTCATGGATGGCGACCACCGAGGGGTGATCGATGCGCGCGGCGGCGCGGGCCTCCCGCTGCATGCGCAGGTAGGCGGTGTGGCGCTCCGCGGCGGTGAAGTGCTCCGGAACCCTGGGCTCCTTGATCGCCACATCGCGGTCGACCACCTCGTCGCGGGCCCGCCAGACCGTTCCCATCCCGCCGGACCCCAGGCGCTCCAGCAGCCGGTAGCGTCCGCCGATCAGCCGGCCCGCCCCTGCGTCCGGCCTGTCGGCCCCTTGCGGCCCTTCCGGGCGTTCTTCCGGCTCCCGCGCCGCCGGGACCGGTGGCTGCAACGCGTAGCTCGTCGGCTGTTCGTGCCGTCCCCCGTCGTTCTTCATGCGCCCATCATGCACGGCGGGTGACGTTCCCGTTGCCCCGGTGCCGCCCTACGGTGCCGGTGCGCAGTGGGGGCCGGCCGGGGACCTCGTGCCGTCGGTTCCGGGCCCTCACCCGGAGCCGCGCGCATCCACGATCCGCTTGATCTTCCCCACCGACCGCTCCAGCGTCCCCGGGTCGACCACCTCCACCCCGACGGACACTCCGATCCCGTCCTTCACGGCCGCCGCCACCGCCCGCGCCGCCTCCGCCCGCACCTCGCGGCCGGCGTCCGCCCGTGCCTCGGCGCGCACGGTGAGCGCGTCCAGGCGCCCTTCCCGGGTGAGCCTGAGCTGGAAGTGCGGGGCGAGTCCCGGCGTACGCAGCACGATCTCCTCGATCTGGGTGGGGAAGAGGTTCACGCCCCGCAGGATCACCATGTCGTCGCTGCGGCCGGTGACCTTCTCCATCCGCCGGAACGCCGGCCGGGCCGTGCCGGGCAGCAGCCGCGTCAGGTCGCGGGTCCGGTACCGGATCACCGGCATGGCCTCCTTGGTGAGCGAGGTGAACACCAGCTCGCCCCGCTCGCCGTCGGGCAGCACCTCGCCCGTGAAGGGGTCGACGACCTCCGGGTAGAAGTGGTCCTCCCAGATGTGCAGTCCGTCCTTCGTCTCCACGCACTCCTGCGCCACGCCCGGGCCGATCACCTCCGACAGGCCGTATATGTCGACCGCGTCGATCGCGAACCGCTCCTCGATCTCCCGCCGCATCTCCTCCGTCCACGGCTCGGCACCGAAGATGCCCACCTTCAGGGAGGTGGAGCGCGGGTCGACGCCCTGCCGCTCGAACTCGTCCAGCAGCGTCAGCATGTACGACGGCGTCACCATGATGATCTCGGGCCGGAAGTCCTGGATCAGCTGCACCTGACGTGCCGTCATCCCGCCGGAGGCCGGAACGACCGTGCACCCGAGCCGCTCGGCTCCGTAGTGGGCCCCGAGGCCACCCGTGAACAGCCCGTATCCGTACGCCACATGGACCGTATGGCCCGGACGGCCCCCCGCCGCGCGGATCGACCGCGCCACCACGTCCGCCCAGATGTCCAGGTCGCCGTCGGTGTACCCCACGACGGTGGGCCGTCCGGTCGTTCCGCTGGACGCGTGGACCCGCCGTACCCGCGACCGGTCGACCGCGAACATCCCGAAGGGGTAATTGTCGCGCAGGTCGGCCTTGGCGGTGAACGGGAAGCGGGCCAGGTCGGCGAGCGTATGGCAGTCCTCCGGGCGCAGGCCCGCCTTGTCGAAGGCCTGCCGGTAGAACCCCACGTTCTCGTACGCGTGGTGCAAGGTGGCCCGCAGCCGCTGCAGCTGAAGCGCTTCGAGCTCCGCGCGGCCCATCCTCCCCCTGCCTTCGGCGGGGGGACCCCCACCGGCGTCGAGCAATTCCGTCATCCGCCGCACTCCCGTCCTCGCGCATGTCTGCCGGACTGGACGACCGATCATTCGGTCGATCCGTCCGGATCAGTAATCCAAGCCGGCGGCCCGATCGCAAGAGGTGCGAGGCCACTTCTTGTCGTTGCGGGGCCGGACGGGAGGCTGTGAGGATCTCCGCCATGCCCACCTTCCGCAGCTACGACGGGACCCGACTCGCCCATCACCTACGGGGGGAGGGTGAACCGCTCCTCTGCCTGGCGGGCGGTCCGATGCGCGCCTCCGCCTACCTCGGCGACCTCGGCGGCCTCGCCGCCCACCGCCGCCTGGTCCTGCTGGACCCGCGCGGCACCGGTGGCTCCGCCGAGCCGGCCGACTCCGCCACGTACCGCTGCGACCGGCAGGTGGCGGACGTCGAGGCACTGCGCGCGCACCTCGGCCTGGAGCGCGTCGACCTCCTGGGCCACTCCGCCGCCGGCACCCTCGCGCTGCTGTACGCGGCCACGCACCCCGAGCGGATCGCCACGCTCACCGTGGTGACGGGCGGCACGCGTGCCGTCGGCATCGGGGCGAGCGAGCAGGACTGGCGCGGCGCGGCCGCCCTGCGGGCGGGGGAACCGTGGTACGCGGCGGGGCGCGCCGCCTTCGAGGAGGTGTGGGCCGGGTGGGACATGGGCGAGGTCGTCGACCTGATCACGCCGTTCGTGTACGGGCGCTGGGACGCGAACGCCAAGGCGCACGCCGCGTCCGCCGACGAGCAGATCAACCGGGCGGCGTCGGCCGCGTACTTCGCGGACGGCGCTCTCCCCGACCCGGAGGCGGTCCGTGCCGCGCTCGCCGGCCTCACGGCGCCCGTGCTGGTGTACGTGGGCGAGTACGACGGCGGCCCCACGCCCGCCCGTGCCGCCGAGCTGGCCTCGCTGATCCCGTGCGGCGAGGTGGCCGTGCAGCCGGGCGCGGGCCACTACCCGTGGGTGGACGACCCGGGTGCCTTCTGCCGCACGGTCGCCGCGTTCCTCGACCCGCGGTACGGACCCTGACCGCCGACGGCGGGGTGCGTATCGCGTACCGCCCGGGCGGGGAGGCGCGACGCCCGTCGTCCTGGTCCACGGACGCGGAAGCTCCGGCCGAGACTGGACCGAGGTCGCCGAGCCGGCTCACCGCCCCCGGCGCCGCGGGTACGCCCTGGACCAGCGGGGCCAGGGCCTGAGCGACCGGCCAACCGGATACACCCTCGAACGGCTCCGTGACGCCCTGCGCGCCCTCCAGTGCGGGCTACGGGGTGACCGTGAAGACCAGCTCCGGCCGGTCCCACATCACCGCGGGCGGGTTGGCGTTCACCGTGCCGACCCGCCGCGCGCCCACACTGCGGTAGAAGCCCTCGGCGGGCGGGTGTGAGACCACCCGTACAAAGGCCGCCCCGGCCGCCCGCGCCCGCTCCGTCATGTGCGCCACGAGCCGGCGGCCGACGCCGAGCCCCTGGGCGGCGTCGGCGACGAACATCAGGTCCAGCTCCGGCGGGGACAGGACCAGGGCGTAGAAACCCAGCACCCGCTCGTCCTCCCCGACGGCGAGATGGACCTCATGGGCGTCGATGTAGTCCGGCCCCACCCGGTAGCCCGCCACCATCGGGGCGTAGGGGCCTTCGTAGGCGCGCGAATTCCGCACCAGAGAAGTCAGCCGCTTCGCGTCCCGGGGGGTGGCCCGCCGGATCCGCACCGGCTGCTGGTCCGGCCGGCCGGCGGTGCCGCGCCCTGTCATACGCGAAGTCATGGAGAGAGTATTACTCCCCGGTGGCTGTTCGGGGAAACGGCCAGGTCAGGGCTGTGCCCCGGTGTGCGCCGCCGCCACGGTCCGGGCCCACCGGTAGTCGGCCTTGCCGCTGGGGGAGCGCTGGATGCGGTCGGTGATCACCAGCTGGCGGGGAACCTTGTACCCGGCCAGCCGGGTGCGGCAGTGGCCCTGGACGTCGTCCAGCGAAAGCCGCTCCGCGCCCGCGCGCAGCTGCACCACGGCCGCCACACGGTGGCCCCACCGGGGGTCGGGGACGCCGGCGACCAGTGCGTCGTACACGTCCGGATGTGACTTGAGCGCCTGCTCGACCTCTTCCGGGAAGACCTTCTCGCCACCCGTGTTGATGCACTGCGAACCCCGCCCGAGGACGGTCACGATCCCGTCGTCGTCGACCGTCGCCATGTCACCGAGCAGCACCCACCGCTCACCGCCGCGCCGGAAGAAGGTCTCGGCGGTCTTGACGGGGTCGTTGTAGTAGCCGAGCGGTACATGGCCGCGCTGGGCGAGGCGCCCGACCTCGCCCGGTGCCACCGGTTCGTACGTCGCCGGGTCGACCACCTGCGTCCGGCCGTTGACCCGCAGCCGGAACCCCTTCTCCGGCCCCGAGTCGTCCGTCGCCGTGCCGTTGAAGCCGGACTCGGACGAGCCGAAGTTGTTCAGCAGCATCACATGCGGAACCAGTGCCAGGAACTGCCGGCGCACGGTCTCCGACATGATCGCGCCCGACGACGACACGCTGAACAGCGACGACAGGTCGACGCCCTTCAGCGGGCCGCTCAACGCGTCGATCAACGGCCGCAGCATCGCGTCGCCGACCAGCGACACACTGGTGACCTTCTCCTTCTCCATCGTCCGCAGCACCTCGTGCGGCACGAACTTGCGGTGGAGGACCACCCGCTGTCCGAAGTTGAAGCCGATGAACGCGGTGAGCGTCGACGTGCCGTGCATCAGCGGGGGAGTGGGGAAGAAGGTGATGCCCTCGCCGCCCGCGGCGACCCGCTCGGCCAGCTCCTCGGGGGACTTGACCGGCTCACCGGTCGGCGCGCCACCGCCGAGCCCGGAGAAGAACAGGTCCTCCTGGCGCCACATCACCCCCTTGGGCATACCGGTCGTGCCGCCCGTGTAGATGATGAACAGGTCGTCACCCGAGCGCGGCCCGAACCCCCGCTCCGGCGAGCCGGCCGCCTCGGCGTCCGTGAACTCCGTGCACGCGAGCTCCGGCGCGTCCTCGGACGCCACCCCCACCCGCACCAGGTGCCGAAGCCTCTCCGTCTTCGGCAGCGCGGCCGCCACCCGCCCCGTGAACTCGGCGTCGAAGACCACCGCCGCGAGGTCCGCGTCCCGGTAGAGGTAGACCAGTTCCTCCTCCACGTACCGGTAGTTGACGTTCACCGGTACGATCCGCGCCTTGAGGCAGCCGAGCACCGTCTGTACGTACTCGACGCCGTTGTACAGGTGCAGCCCCAGGTGCTCACCGGGCCTCAGCCCCGCGTCGAGGAGATGGTGGGCGATCCGGTTCGCGGCGGCGTCCAGCTCCGCGTACGTCAGGCGACGCTCCGCGCCCGTCCCCGGATGGTCGATGTGGACGAGCGCCTCACGGTCCGGGACCACGTCCGCGACCGATTCGAACAGGTCGGCAAGGTTGTACTCCACCGCTCCTCCTCCACCGCGGCCCGACTGGCCCGCCGGTCATTAGAGCGCCGCCACGCACAAGTGGGAAGGGACCGCACAGAAGAATCTGACTGCCTGTCAGAAAGCTATTGAACTGGCACCCCTGCTCCTGCAACCTGTTCTAGGTCGCGAAACGGGAGGACAGCCATGAGCGGTACGCAGCACCTCACCGTGCGGCGCCAAGGCGCCACACTGGTACTCACCCTGAACAGGCCCGAGGCGAAGAACGCGCTGTCCCTGCCGATGCTGGTCGGGCTGTACGACGGCTGGACCGAGGCCGACGAGGACGACGCGATCCGCTCCATCGTGCTCACCGGAGCCGGCGGCGCCTTCTGCGCGGGCATGGACCTCAAGGCACTCGCCGGGGACGGAATGGCGGGCCAGGACCACCGGGAGCGGCTGAAGGCCGACCCCGACCTGCACTGGAAGGCCATGCTGCGCCACCACCGCCCCCGCAAGCCGGTCATCGCCGCCGTCGAAGGTCCCTGCGTGGCGGGCGGCACGGAGATCCTCCAGGGAACCGACATCCGGGTCGCCGCCCAATCCGCGACCTTCGGCCTCTTCGAGGTCCGCCGCGGCCTCTTCCCGATCGGCGGCTCCACGGTCCGCCTCCCGCGCCAGATCCCGCGCACCCACGCCCTGGAGATGCTGCTCACCGGCCGCCCCTACAGCGCGACGGAGGCGGCCCGCATCGGCCTCGTCGGGCACGTCGTCCCCGACGGCACCGCCCTCGACAAGGCCCTGGCCATCGCCGAGCAGATCAACGCGTGCGGCCCGCTCGCCGTCGAGGCGGTCAAGGCCTCCGTGTACGAGACGGCCGAACTGTCCGAGACGGAGGGCCTCGCCGCCGAACTGAAGCGCGGCCGGCCCGTCTTCGACACCGCCGACGCCAAGGAAGGCGCCCGCGCCTTCGCCGAGAAACGCGCCCCCGTCTACCGCCGAGCCTGAGCACGACGACCGGCAGCCGAGCGACGGCGGCATGGGCGGGGCCCGTACAGGCCGCCGGTCCCTCCGGGCCCAGGGGGTGAGCCCGGAGGGACCGCGCCCCCACCCACCGGCAGAAGCCGCCCTCCGACCCACCGGCCGCAAGCCATGCCCCACGGGCACAGCCACCCGTCCGCGCCCCAGCCGTCCGCGCCCGCCCCGCGCGGAGATCGGAGCCCCGCCCATGACAGCCGTCCCCACGCCCGAGGCACTGCGCGCCCCCCTCGTCGTGGAGTTCCCCTTCACCCGCTCCCTCGGCCCCGTCCAGTCCGCCTTCCTCACCGGCCTGCGTGAACGCACCGTCCTCGGCGTCCGTACCGCCGACGGCAAGGTCCTCGTCCCGCCCGTCGAATACGACCCGGTCACCGCCGAGGAGATACACGACCTGGTCGAGGTCGCCACCACCGGCACCGTCACCACCTGGGCCTGGAACACGGCGGCCCGCCGCGGCCAGCCCCTGGACCGCCCCTTCGCCTGGGTCCTGGTCCGGCTCGACGGTGCCGACACCGCCCTCCTGCACGCCCTTGACGCACCTGGCGGCCCCGACACCGTACGCACCGGAATGCGCGTGCGCGTCCGCTGGGCACCGCACCGGACAGGCTCCATCACCGACATCGCCTGCTTCGAACCGCACGACGGTCTGGACGATCCACAACCACGCCCCCACACCGGTCGGTTCACCGACCCCGTCACCGGCATCGTCGCACCCGCCCGGCTCGACTACACCTACGCGCCCGGCCGCGCCCAGAGCGCCTACCTCAACGCCCTGGCCGGCCGCCGGACAGTCGGAGAGCGCTGCCCCTCCTGCCACAAGGTGTACGTTCCGCCCCGCGGCGCCTGCCCGACGTGCGGCGTCGCCACCACCGAGCAGGTCGAGGTCGGTCCGCGCGGCACCGTCACCACGTACTGCATCGTCAACATCAAGGCCAAGAACCTCGACATCGAGGTGCCGTACGTCTACGCGCACATCGCCCTCGACGGCGCCGACCTCGCCCTGCACGGACGCATCGGCGGCATCCCCTACGACCAGGTGCGGATGGGCCTGCGCGTCGAGCCGGTCTGGACCGAGGGCGCACGCCACCCCGACCACTACCGGCCCACCGGCGAACCCGACGCCGACTACGACACCTACAAGGAGCTCCTGTGACACCACCGGCCAGGGACCCCGCCAGGGACATCGCGATCGTCGCCTTCGCCCAGAGCGACCACCGGCGGCGCACGGACGAGCTCTCCGAGGTCGAGATGCTCATGCCGGTCCTCCACCAGGTGCTGGCGGACACCGGACTCGAAGCAGGCGAGTTCGGCTTCACCTGCTCCGGCTCCTCCGACTATCTCGCGGGCCGTGCCTTCTCCTTCACCATGGCCCTGGACGGCGTCGGCGCCTGGCCGCCCATCTCGGAGTCGCACGTGGAGATGGACGGCGCCTGGGCCCTGTACGAAGCGTGGGTGAAGCTGCTCACCGGCGAGGCGGACACCGCCCTCGTCTACGCGTACGGCAAGTCGTCGCCCGGCGAGGTCAGGGACGTGCTCACCCGCCAGCTCGACCCCTACTACCTCGCCCCCCTCTGGCCCGACTCCGTCTCCCTCGCCGCCCTCCAGGCACAGGCACTGATCGACGCCGGTGAGACCGACGAGCCGGAACTCGCCGCCATCGCCGCCCGCAGCCGCGCTTCGGCCGCCGACAGCAACCCGCACGCCCAGCTCGCCGGCCCCCGTCCGCACGGCGACTACCTGGTCCGCCCGCTGCGCACCGGCGACTGCCCGCCCATCGGCGACGGGGCTGCCGCCGTGGTCCTCGCCGCCGGGGACAGGGCGCGCGAGCTGTGCGAGCGGCCCGCCTGGATCCGTGGCATCGACCACCGCATCGAACCGCACAACCCGGGCGTGCGCGACCTCACCGACTCGCCCTCGACCCGCCTCGCCGCACAGCGTGCCGGTGCCTTCGACCGGCCGGTCGACACCGCCGAAGTGCACGCCCCTTTCACCTCCCAGGAGGTCGTGCTGCGGAAGGCACTGCGGCTCGACGGCAGCGTCCGGGTGAACCCCTCCGGCGGGGCCCTGGCGGCGAACCCCGTGATGGCGGCGGGCCTGATCCGGCTCGGCGAGGCCGCCGCCCGCATCCACCGGGGCACCTCCGACCGCGCCCTCGCGCACGCCACCTCCGGCCCCTGCCTCCAGCAGAACCTGGTCGCCGTCCTCGAAGGAGAGCCCCGTGCCGCATAAGGAGCCCGTGGCCGTCGTGGGCGTCGGCCAGACCAAGCACGTCGCCGCACGCCGTGACGTCTCCCTCGCCGGACTCGTCAGGGAGGCCGCCCACCGCGCCCTGCTGGACGCCGAACTGACCTGGGCGGACATCGACGCCGTCGTCATCGGCAAGGCGCCCGACTTCTTCGAGGGCGTGATGATGCCGGAGCTGTACCTGGCCGACGCCCTCGGCGCCGTCGCCAAGCCGATGCTGCGCGTCCACACCGCCGGCTCGGTCGGCGGCTCCACCGCGCTCGTCGCCGCCAATCTCGTCGCCGCCCGGGTCCACTCCACCGTCCTCACCCTCGCTTTCGAAAAGCAGTCGGAGTCCAACGCCATGTGGGGCCTGTCCCTGCCCGTGCCCTTCCAGCAGCCGCTGCTCGCGGGCGCGGGCGGCTTCTTCGCCCCCCATATACGGGCCTACATGCGGCGCACCGGCGCCCCCGACACGATCGGCTCCCTCGTCGCGTACAAGGACCGGCGCAATGCCCTGAAGAACCCGTACGCGCACCTCCACGAGCACGACATCACCCTGGAGAAGGTCCAGGCCTCCCCGATGCTGTGGGATCCCATCCGCTACTCGGAGACCTGCCCCTCCTCCGACGGCGCCTGCGCCCTGGTCCTCACCGACCGAGCCGGTGCCGCCCGTTCTCCCGGGCCGCCCGCCTGGGTGCACGGCGGTGCCATGCGCAGCGAACCGACGATGTTCGCGGGCAAGGACTTCGTCTCGCCACAGGCCGGCAAGGACTGCGCGGCCGACGTCTACCGGCAGGCCCGGATCACCGACCCGCGCCGGGAGATCGACGCCGTGGAGATGTACGTGCCCTTCTCCTGGTACGAGCCGATGTGGCTGGAGAACCTGGGCTTCGCCGCCGAGGGCGAGGGCTGGAAGCTCACCGAAGCGGGCGTCACCGAACTCGACGGCGACCTGCCCGTGAACCCCTCGGGCGGCGTCCTGTCCACCAACCCCATCGGCGCCTCCGGCATGATCCGCTTCGCCGAGGCGGCCCTTCAGGTGCGCGGGCAGGCCGGGGAGCACCAGGTGCCGGGAGCCCGCCGCGCACTGGGGCACGCGTACGGCGGCGGCGCCCAGTTCTTCTCCATGTGGCTGGTGGGAGCCGAACCACCGACCGCATGAAGGTCACGGGCCGCATGACCACCACCTGACCGGTCACGCGCCGCACCCTGTCCGTGACCGGCCCCGATGACTAGTCTGAGCGCGGACGACGAACCGGGAGGAGCAGGCACGTGGCGGAGACCATCACCACCCAGCAGCAGCTCGCAGGCTGGGAGAAGCCGGAGCTCGACCTCACCAACGCGGACTGGCAGTCGGGCAGTCAGGGAGCGGGCGACGTCCAGATCGCCTTCGTCGAGGGTTTCATCGCGATGCGCAACGGCGGCCGTCCGGAGAGCCCGTCGTTGATCTTCACTCCCGCCGAGTGGCGTGCCTTCGTGCTCAACGCCAGGGAGGGGGAGTTCGACCTCACCTGACGGTGACGCCCCGGTCCGCCCGCTTCCGGCCCGTGCGTCCACGACACCGCACGCGACCCCCGGCAGTCCCGGCAGGACCGTGCCCCACAGCGGCATGGTGAACAGCGGCCCGTCGCCGGCCGGCTCGTCGGCCACCAGCCCGACCGGCAGGCCGGCGACGGCCCCCCACCAGCCGGCGCCCGCACAAGGCGCCACAGGACCGCCACCACGACCGCAACCAGGTCTGACGGCCCGGGTCCGGCCTAAGGTGGGGGTCATGAGTGAAGAGCGTGATCTCGACCGGATGATCGCCGGTATGCGGCCCGAACTCAACCCCGGTCACTTCGTCTTCGTGACCGTCGACGGCCCCGCCGTCCCGCCCCGACTGCACCCCGTCGTCACCGTCGCAGAATCGGAAGGCCTGACCCTGGTCGTACCGCAGGACGAGGCGGACGCCGCCTCGCTGCCGTACGACTACGTGGCCGGCTGGATCACCCTGCGCGTCCACTCCGCGCTCGACGCCGTCGGGCTCACCGCCGCCGTCTCCCGGGAGCTCGCCGACGCCGGCCTGAGCTGCAACGTGGTGGCGGGCTTCCACCACGACCACCTCTTCGTCGAATACGCCCGGGCGGGCGAAGCCCTCACCGCACTGCGCCGCCTGGCGGAACGCTACGCCTGACCGGCACCCCCACGACCCTCCCGGTACGCCCCCGACGCCCCGCGTCCGCGCCCGGTACGGACGGCGCCCGTCCCGGGTGGCCGTCGCCCGAAGCGGTGAATGCCGGGTGCCCCCGCGGGCCTGGTGACAGGGGCCGTGCCGGTGGGCGGGGGCCCGGGCCCGGGCGCCGGTCGGGGGCCCCGGGCACGTACCATGGCGGCATGTCCTTCCTCCGCCGCCGCAGCGCCGCCACACCCGCGGGCCCGGACTTCGACGTCCTGGCCATGGACCCGGGCGACTGGCCCGGCAACCTCGGCGCCGGTCTCCTCCCCGCCCCCGACGGCACCTGCCAGGGCGTCTTCCTCCGGTACGACCTGTTCGGCGGCCGCGGACCCGCCATGATCATCGGCAACCTCCCCGAGGGGTCCCCGGCCCGGGAGCTCGCCGAGGGGCAGATCCCCTTCGAGGTCGCGCAGCTCCTCGCGGCGCTGGAGAACGACGAGCCGGTCGAGGTCGTCGAGACCGAGGACGTACCGGTCATGCAGGGGGACAACCTGCTCATCGTCCGCCGTCTCAAGCTCTCCGAGAGCCGTATCTCCTGCGTGCAGTTCGACCGCAGCGACAATGTGCTCGTCACCATCGCCAGCTGGGACCGCCCCATCACCGACGACCTGTACGCGCTGCTCAAGCCGCTGCCCGCGGAGCTCTTCCAGCAGGGCTGAGCCGAGGAGGCGGGGACCCCGCCGGTGCGGACTAAAGTCGGGACCATGGCAGCACACGAAGGGAACCCGACCGCGCGCGTCGACAGTTGGATCTGGGCGGTACGTCTCACCAAGACGCGCTCGCAGGCCGCCACCGCCTGTCGTGCCGGGCACGTACGCGTCAACGGTGAGCGTGCCAAGCCCGCCCAGCCCGTGAAGCCCGGCGACGAAATCCGGCTGTTCCACGCCGGCCGTGAGCGCATCGTCGAGGTGAAGCAGGTGCTCACCAAGCGCGTCGGCGCGCCCGTGGCCGCCGAGGCGTACGTGGACAACAGCCCGCCCCCGCCGCCGCGCGAGCACGTCGCCCTCGCGGGTGTGCGCGACCGTGGCACCGGCCGCCCCACCAAGCGGGAACGCCGCGAACTGGACCAGCTCCGCGGCATCCGCCCGTCCTGATCGGCACCGCCCGGCAGCGGCTACGACGTGAACATTCCCGCAGGCCGGGCCGCCGAGGTCCCCAGCCCCGTCGGCCCGGTCGGCAGGCCCGCGCCGGGCAGCCCGGCGCCAGGCAGGCCCGCGCCGGGACGCTCCGCACCGGGAACCCCCGCGCCCGGACGTCCCGCGCCCGGACGTCCCGCGCCTGCCGGCGTCATCCCCGACGGCACCGCGCCCGGCGTCGCTTCACCCCGCCGGGCTGCGGCCCGCAGCCGGGGCGTACCGGCGCCCGAGCGGACGTCCTCGTCCCGGTAGCGACGTACGCTGCGGTGCCAGTGGAGGATCCCGGCGAGCCAGTCCTCCAGCTCCCGCACATACGCGGCGAGAGCGGCCCTGCCGTTCCGGTCGAGCCCGAACTGCTCGCTCAGCACCGGCAGTTCATTCTTTTTCACATGCTCGAACTGCCGCAGCCGCCCCCGCATCAGATCGTCGATGATCTTCACGCCGGTCCGGTAGTCGCAGCCGAAGAAGGACTGCACCACCAGCACCCCGTTGTGCACCTCACCCTCGACCTCGATCTCCTTCTGGTACGAGATGAGGTCGTTGGCCATGGCGGCGTAGTCCGAGACGGAGTTCTCCAGGCTCCGCACCGTCCCGCTCCGGAGGAGTTCCTGCGGCAGGTGGTTCTGGTGCCGCAGCCGTGCCAGGCTCATCGTCAGGTCCGAGCCGAAGGTCAGCCGCCGCATCTCCACGTAGTCCACCGGGTCCGGGACGCGGTGCTGCGCCTGGTTGTGCAGCTCCCAGAGCCAGCTCTCCAGCATGTCGTCCAGCGCCTTGCGGAGGGACGCCCGCGCCCCGGGCCCCATTGGCCCGGCGGTGCGTGCCCACAGGTCGGCCAGCGACCGCTCCATGGGGCTGACCGCCCCCGCGGCCCCCGCCTCCGGGGCGTCGACGGGCATGCACGTCATGAGGCGCTCGTTGCACAGCTTGGCGCCGTAGAGGTCACGCGGCCGCCCGAAGACGATGGGGTAGTAGTCGTCGCCGTACGTCCCCCACGTCAGCCACTCGGCGCTGAGTTCCAGCTCCTCCACCGTGGCGTCCGGATCGAGCCCGGCCGAGCACAGGGCCAGGTCGAAGCCGGCCAGCAGCTTCTCGTCCCAGATGTCGTCGAGCAGACCCATCCGGCGGGCCCACTCCAGGGACTTGGCGCGCGCGTCGTCCAGATGGGGGCTGAGCGTCAGCGGGTACGGCAGGTCGAAGTCCGGCAGCAGCGAGGGGCCGACGTGCTGGTTCGGCACATGGGTGAGGCTGCGCGCCCGTGCGGCAGCGGGGCGGCCGAACAGCGTCGTGATGTCGAGCGCCGAGGTGCCGAGCACCCCGCTGAAGAGGGACGGCCCGCTCTTCGCGCCCTTGTTCATGTACCGGCTCGAGCGCATGTGCCACTCGTGGCCACCGGACTGCCAGTCCTGGAGGCCCTTGGCGTACGCGGCGACCGCGGCGGTCTGGGCAGGGCTCAGGCCCTTGTCCAGGCACAGCTGGGGGACCTCGGTCAGCGCGGTGTTCTCGAACTGCTGGAGACGCGAGGTCAGCAGGTCGTTGACCGCTTCCGCGGCCTCCTGCGTCGTGCACTCCAGGAACTTCTCCAGTACCAGGACGCCGTTGCTGTTCTCGCCCTCGTCCTCGACCTCGCGCTGGTACGAGAAGAGGTCGTTGCGCAGGTGTACGGCGTCGGCGAAGGCGTCCCGCAGGACCCGCAGCGGCCGGGAGCCCACCACCGCCTCCGGTACTTCGGCGCCCACCGCGTACTCCACCAGCCCCGCCGACCAGGGCGCGCCGCCCACCTTGCGGCGCATCTCGATGTACTCGACGGGGTTGGCGATCCGCCCCTCGTTGATGTTCGCCAGCTCCCACAGGGACTCGTTGAGCAGGTGCTCGGTCGCCTCGGCGAACCGCGACCGCCACGCGGGCGACATGCTCGGCACGGTCCGCGTCCACAGGTCGGCGAGACCGGCCTCCACCGGGTTGGCCGGCTCGGGCATCTCCCGGGAGAGGTCCATCGGCATGAACGCCGGCAAGCGCTCCAGATACGCCGTGCCGCCGACGAGGTCCTGGGTGCGCTTGAAGACCTCCAGGAAGTGGTCGTCGAAGAAGAACACCCACACGTACCAGTCGGTGACCAGGGAGAGCGCCTCGGAGTCACAGTCCGGGTGGGTGTACCCGCACAGCAGGGCGTAGTCGTGGGAGTCGAGGTCGTGCTCGTCCCAGACCCCCGACCCCTCCAGCATCCCCATCCGGCGCGCCCACTGCTTGGTGTGGGAACGTGCCGCCTCCACGTGGGGGTTGAGGCGTGCCGGACAGGGCAGGTAGAAATCCGGCAGAACGAAGGGCTGTGCCATGCGTGCGGGGCCTTTCGGTGAGCGTGGAGGTACCGCGCCACCCCCTACCCCTCGCCGCGACGGACCACGCCATTGGCCGTATTAGTCGTATGAACGCCGGTGGGGGGTTCCACGCCGACGGCACGCGGACCGCGGGCACATCGCCGGCTGTACCGACGACGCCCCGCCGGCCACGTTCCGGCCGGGCTCAGTCGACCTGGACGGCGAGCAGGCAGGCATCGTCGTCGTGAACGCCCCGCTCGTACTCCTCGGTGAGCCGGTCGACGATCCGCCGCGGCGGCAGACCGCTGCTCGCCGCCAGCAGCCCGGTCAGCGCGTTGATGCCCTCGGTGATGTCCTGACCGCGCCGTTCGACCACCCCGTCGGTGTACAGCAGCAGCACATCGCCCTGCTCCAGCCGGAACTCCGCCGTCTCGTACGTGTGCCCCGGCAGCACCCCCAGCAGCGGCCCCCGGTGCTCCGTCGGCAGCGCGTAGGCACGCCCCTCACGCAGCAGCAGGGGCGCCGGATGCCCGGCACACGTCCACCGGAAGACCCGGTCGGCACCGACGTGCCCGACCGACATGGTGGCCGTCGCCGAGGTGGGGTCGCTGCACACCAGCTCGTTGAGCCACGTGGTGACGTCCCCCGCACACGCCCCCGTCTGGGCCAGCCCCGCCATCGCGTGCCGCTGCTGGGCCATCCGGGCGACCGCCTCCAGGCCGTGCCCGCTCGCGTCCCCGATGGCGATCAGCGCCCGGCCGTCCGCCAGCGGCCGGCACTTGTACCAGTCACCGCCCACCGCGGCGTCCGGCTCGGCGGGCAGATAGGCCGCCGCCACGGACAGCCCCAGCTCGGCCAGCCCCTCCGAGTACGTCGGCAGCAGCGCCTCCCGCAGCGCCGACGCGACATGCCGTTCCGCCGCGGCCTGCTGCCGCAGCTGCTCGGTCTCGACCTGCTTCTCCACCAGCCGGCGACGGCTGCGCATCTGCGGAGTGAGGTCACGCGCCACGATCTGGAGCGCCCAGGGCCGGCCGTCCGTGCCCGCCACCGGGCGGCCCAGCAGGTCGACCGTACGGACCTCACCCAGCACCAGGAAACGGATCCGGGTCCAGGCGGGCTCCTCACCGGCCAGCACCGACGCGATGAACTCGCCGAACGGCCCCACGTCCGCCGGCACCAGCGCATCGCACAGCTCCAGCAGGGACCACGGCAGCGCCGGGTCCGTACGGAAGATCCGCTGCAACCCCTCCGACCACGTCACCGATCCGGACAGCAGGTCCCAGCGTCCCCAGCCCATGGAGGCCAGATGCTGCGCGTCGATGGTCAGGAGCTCAGCCTGACTGCGCACCGGACGCCAGGTCGTCAGCAGCTCGTCGCCGCACGACGCCGCGTAATGCACCAGCTGGACACGCCGGAGCCTGCCGTGCCGTTCCTCGGTGTAGTCCACGACCATGCCGTTGAGGGCACGGCCCGTCGCCAGGACCTCCTTGAACGCGGCAAGCAGCCCGCCGCCCGCCGCCCCCGGCCGGGCCTCGGCGAAGAAGAGCTGACCCGCCTGCTGGTCGGGCGAGAGCAGCCACTCGGCGGAGCGGATGTGGTTCCCGGCCCGGATGGTGAAGTCGGTGATCGCACCCGCGTCGTTCCGCACGGGGGAGAGCAGCGCGGCCGACACCGGAATCGCCGGCAGCGCCGCGCAGAGGCACCGCCGGGGGTCGTGCCCCTCGCCCGTGTCCACGCACGTGTGCTGAGCGCCATAGCCCTGACCGCACGGGCACTGGGCCGTCCGGGCGTGGCCGGCGTTCTCCGGCGACGGCGCTCCCGCCTCGCCGGAGGCCCGCCCCGCCGAGGGCTCCGCCACTCCGGCCGTCTCCGACCTGCGGCGCACCTCCGCCCGTAGCGTCGTGATCTCACGCTCGATGTACGCCTTGAGTGACGCCACGTCGGCAGTGGGCGACCGCGTCATGAGGGCGCCACGGCCCCGGCGCCGACGGCCGCCCCGGCGGCCGGCGCGTGTCTGTGGCCGGGAAGGTTCATGGTGACGGCCTTTCTCATCGTGCTCCTCGTACACCTCGTGCCCGTGCGGGACGTATCCCGCACGGGCACGTACTCCGTCCGGGGGTCAGGCGTGGACGCCGTGTCCCCGGTGGCCCCGTCCGGTGATGAGCCGGTAGAGGGCGAGAATGATCACCGAACCGATGATCGCGGCGATCCATGTCGACAGGTCGAAGAAACCGTCGATCGACTCCACACCGAAGATGACCTTGCCCAGCCACCCGCCCAGCAGGCCACCCACGATGCCGATCAGCATCGTCACCAGGATGCCGCCCGGGTCCCGTCCCGGCATCAGCGCCTTGGCTATCGCACCGGCGAGCAGCCCGATGATGATCCACGCGATGATTCCCATTCTCGACCTCCCGTAGCTTTCCGCATGTTCCGCCACGCGGCGGGACATCCCAGCGCGTTGCCGCGCCCGCGGCCGATAAACACCGGTGGCCCCCACCGAACCGACGAGGAGCCGAACGACCCGGCCCGAACAGGCCCAAAGTCCCGGAACGGACAGGCCGGTCGGCGTGCGTGCCCGGGTGCCCCACCGGCAACACCAACGGCAGCCCCTCACCGCACCGGCCACCGGACAGCCGAAGAGGAAGAGACACCGCCCATGAAGTGGATGGCCCGCACCAAAGCCCGGCTCCTGAACGCCACCGACGTGTTCTGCCCGTCGCGCACCCTGCGCCCGCCCCCGGAATCGCTCCACGTCAGCAGCCCGTCGGCGGGAACCCGCTGGACCTGCGTGGAACGGCACCGGATCAGCTGGCAGTACACCGGCGCCCTGTGGCACCCGTGCGACGTGCTGCTCGAACGGCGCACCGACGAGGGCTGGACCCCGGCGGCGCTCCTCGCCGCACACGTCGACCCCCGCGCCCTGGGCGCCTCCGTCGTCGTACCCGAGCTGCCGACAGGGCCGTACCGCGTCCTGATCACCTCACCGGAACTGCCCGCCGCGGCCTGCAGCCCGCCCCTGGTGATCCGCCACCCCTGACACACCGTCACCCACCGGGCCCTGCCGGACAGGCGTGGCAGGTCCTGGTCGAAACCCCCCAGCACGGCCAGACCAAGCTGCGGGACGTCGCCGCCGCGCTGGTCGCCACCGGTCACGGCCGCGGCCTGCCGCCCAACGTGCGTGCCCCGTTCAGCCGAGCCCTCCGCCACGCCCGCGAGGCCCGAGTCGGGCTGCCCAGGACAGCCGGACCACCTCGACAGGCCGTTCGAGGCCCGACACCCCGGTGCCCCACGGTCCTCGGCCTCGGGGAGCGGAGGCGCCCCGGGCGTCCGGGCGTACGACAACGCGCTGTGTGCCCGGTGTGTCGGCACCGGGAACACAGCGCGCTTCCCCCTCGCCGCCGGTCAGCGCGTGCCGACCGCCGCGCGCACGGCCCGCCGTGCCAGTGCGCAGTCATCGTGCAGCCGCCGCAGCAGCAGCCGCTGTTCCTCGCCGGTCGACACCGCGCCCGGCGCCGGCGGCACCGAACCGGCGGGTGGGGCTTCGCGTATCGTGCGCTGCACGGCCGTCTCGTACGTACGGATCTCCCGCGTCAGCACCAGCATCAGGTTCACCAGGAACGCGTCCCGCGCCGCCGGGCCCTCGCGCTGCGCGAGCTGGCTGATGTGACGCCGGGCCGCGGGGGCGTCGCCCAGCACCGCCCACAGTGTCGCCAGGTCGTACCCCGGCAGGTACCAGCCCGCGTGCTCCCAGTCGACCAGCACCGGACCGGTGGGCGACAACAGGATGTTGGAGAGCAGCGCGTCCCCGTGACAGAACTGGCCCATGCCCTGGCGGCCGCCCGCGTGGGCCAGCCCGTGCAGCAGTTTCTGCAGGTCGTCCCGGTCCCGGTCGGTGAACAGGCCCAGCTCGTGGTAGCGGGAGATCCGCGAACCGTAGTCGAGCGGGGCGTCGAACGTCCCGGCCGGCGGCCGCCATCCGTTGAGCCGGGTGATCGCGCCGAGCGCGGCCCGCAGATCGGCCCGGGGCGGTGCCTCCAGGGGGTGCCGCGTGAGGGCCGCGGCCCGGCCGGGCATCCGCTCGATCACCAGGGTGCAGTTGTCGGGATCGGCGGCGATCAGCCGCGGCGCGCGCACCGGCGGCCGGTGGCGTACGAAGGCCCGGTAGGCGGCGATCTCGTGACGGAACCGCTCGACCCACGCGGGGGAGTGGTCCAGTAAACACTTGGCTACCGCGGTGGCGCGTCCGGTGGTCCCGACGAGAAGGACCGAGCGGCCGCTGCGCCGCATCACCTGCACCGGGTTGAACTCCGGGCAGATCCGGTGCACCGACGCGATCGCCTTCCGCAGCTGCGCGCCCTGGGTGCCGGACAAGTCGATTCTCCCGCTGAGCGGGCCGGCCACCGTCCCCGTCCAGCGCCGGGCCCGACCCGCCTGGGTGGGATCCAGATACGGTCCGCTGCCGGCCGGGACGGTGCGCTGCGGCCGGGGCGGGGCGGACACGGAGGACGATGCTGTGTACATGGGCGAGACAGATCCCTTCGTGTGCCGGCGATTTACGTACGCTGCCCCGTCCCGGCAACCGGCCGACACCCTGGGGAATGAGGGCCGGTTGCCGGGGCGGGGTGGCGCTTTCCTACCTGACACCCGGGCGCGGGTGGCACACCATCTGGCGGACCCTGGCGAACCCTGGCGAATAGTCGCCAGCCCTATGACAGCGGGTTAGTGTCAACTCAGCCGAGAACCTGGGGGCTTGACGTGACCGGAGAACCCAACACCCGCCTAGCAGACCTGTTCGGCCTCGCCGGCTGGTCCAAAGGGGAACTCGCAAGACTCGTGAACCGGCAGGCGGCGGCCATGGGCCACCCCCAGCTGGCGACCGACACCTCGCGGGTCCGGCGCTGGATCGACATGGGGGAGACCCCGCGCGATCCCGTACCCCGGGTGCTGGCAGCTCTGTTCACCGAGCGACTCGGCCGTGTCGTGACCATCGAGGACCTCGGGTTCGTACGACACGGGCGCGCCGGGAAACGGCGGGACGTCAGGAACACCGACAACCCTGACGGGCTGCCCTGGGCGCCCGAGCGTACGGCTGCGGTCCTCACCGAATTCACGGGAATGGACCTCATGCTCAACCGACGCGGCTTGGTGGGCGCGGGCGCCGCGCTCGCCGCAGGCTCCGCACTCACCAGCGCCATGCACGACTGGCTCCACACCGACCCCGCTCTCGCCGCCGAAGCCCCCCGCCTCGACGATCCCCTGCACGCCGATCCCGCCGGGTTCGACCGCTACGAGGCCGCCCCCATCGGGTCGCAGGAGATCGAGGCGCTGGAACGCTCGGTCGAAGTGTTCCGCGCCTGGGACGCCGCCCGTGGCGGCGGGCTCCAGCGGAAGGCCGTCGTCGGCCAGCTCAACGAAGTGGGCGGCATGCTCGCCTACCGTCACCCCGACCACCTCCAGCGCCGGCTCTGGGGTGTCGCCGCAAACCTGGCGGTCCTCGCCGGCTGGATGTCCCACGACGTGGGCCTGGAACCCACCGCCCAGAAGTACTTCGTCATCGCCGCCCACGCGGCCCGCGAGGGCGGCGACCGGCCCCGCGCGGGTGAGGCCCTCTCCCGCGCCGCCCGCCAGATGGTCCACCTGGGCCGTCCCGACGAGGCCCTCGACCTGATGAAGCTCGCACGGTCGGGCTCGGGCGAGGAGATCCTGCCGCGTACGCAGGCCATGCTGCACACCATCGAGGCCTGGGCGCAGGCGTCCATGGGCCGCGGCCAGGCGATGCGCCGCACCCTGGGCGAGGCGGAGGAGCTGTTCGTCTCGGACAAGTCCGACGTGCCCCTGCCGAGTTGGATGCAGACCTTCAGGAAAGAGGACCTGTACGGCATGCAGGCCCTCGCCTACCGCACTCTCGCGGAGCACGAACCGGCGGCCGCCCGGCAGGCCCAGTACTTCGCCCAGAAGGCGCTCGCCCTGCGAACCGAGGCCACACAGCGGTCGAAGATCTTCGACTACCTCTCCATGGCGTCGGCGTGCTTCATCGCGGACGACCCCGAGCAGGCCGACCGGTACGCCAGGCTCGCGCTGATGTCGATGGGGGAGACGTCCTCCCACCGCACCTGGGACCGGCTGCGGGAGATGTACCGGCTCACCGGGCACTACGCGGGCTACTCGAAGATCGAGGACCTCCGTGAGGAGATCCAGCTGGCCATGCCGAAGAGCGCGGCGAAGAGGCCCCGGCGCGGCCAGGCCTGACGGCGCCGCTCCTGACGGCACGACCGGCCGCTGAACCGGCCCGGCCGCTGAACCCCCCGAACACTGACTGCGCGAACGAGACGCATCCGGACCAGACCTACCCGGACGAACGGAGCGGCCGGACACTCCGGCCCGGCCACGACCCATCCATCCTGCCCATCCCGCCCGGCGGGCGCTCAGCCACGGACGCCGGCCGGAACCATCACCCCATGCCGACGCCGACGCCCTGCGTCGCGGCAGGCCCGAGCATCACGACCGTACGCACCATGACGCCCGGGCCGGACCTCACGAGCGGCCGCCGACCCTGGCGACCATCACACAGGCGTCGCCCTCACGAGGCGAACGGCCGAACTCCTCCACCACCGACCGCACACACTCCTGGGCGTCGCGCGCCCGGGCGAACCGCGGTGCCAGCTCCAGCAGCCTGTCCCGGCCGGGACCACGGGTCAGCCCGTCCGTGTGCAGTACCAGCAGGTCCCCGGGCAGCAGTCGGACTTCGGCCTGCTCGTACGTCGCCCCGGACGTCGCCCCCAGCAGGGCGCCCTCCGGGCGGGTCAGCGCGTGCCCCGTCCCGCCGCGGAACAGCAGCGGGGCGGGGTGGCCCGCCTGTGCCCAGGTGAGCGTCCGGGTCCGCGGGTCGTAGCGGCAGCACACCGCGCTGCCCAGGGCGGGCTGCGAGGAGGAGTCCAGCACCTGGTTGAGGTAACCCATCAGGGCGCCGGGGCGGATTCCGGCGACCGCCATACCGCGCAGGGCGCCCAGCAGCATCGTCATCGTGGACGTCGCGGACACCCCGTGCCCGGTGAGGTCGCCCGCGGTCAGCAGGGCGTCCCCGTCGGGCAGTTCGAGCGCGTCGTACCAGTCACCGCCGATCGTCGCGCTGGACCCGGACGGCAGGTACTGCCCGGCCAGGTCCAGCCCGGCGGGGCCGCCGTGCGGGAGGCCGGAGGAGCCGCGCCAGGGCGGCAGGACCGCCTCCTGCAACTCCACGGCCACGCGGTGCTCGGTCTGTTCGATGTGCTGGCGGCGCTGCAGCGAGTCCCGTGATTCGCGCACGGCCCGCTCGCTGCGGCGCAGCTCGCTGACGTCCCGTAAAACGGCCCACATCGACGCGGTGCATCCGTCGACGTCGAGGACGGGCTCGCCCATCATGTGCAGCGTGCGCACCCGGCCGTCGGCACGGACGATCCGGAACTCGCCGTCGATGGGCTTGCCGTCGATCAGACAGCCCGTCACCATCGCCGTCAGCAGGGCCTGGTCCTCGGCGAACACCATGGAGGGCAGCTCGTCCAGGGTCATCGGGCCGGCTTCGGGGGAGCGGCCGAAGATGACGTACAACTCGTCGGACCAGCTCACCTCGTCGGTGAGGAGATTCCACTCCGCGCTGCCGACCCGGCTGAGCAGTGACCCGGTGGGCGGCGGGTCCGCCGGCGCGTCGTCGGTGCCCGGGCCCCCGTCCGGCTCGGCCGACTCCGCGAGGCCGTCCGGGACGCCTTCCTTGAGCTGGCCCAACTGTGCGCCCAGATCGTCGAGTTGGTGGACGGCGAGGTCGCACAACGCGCGCTGCCAGCGGCCCTGGGGGTCGTCCTCGTCCGCCACGGCGTCCCGGCGCACGGCGTCGACGTCTCCGCGCAGCCGACGGGTCTGCGAGATCAGGGCGTCCAGCGTGCCGCGCTCCGGCGGCTGTGGGGCGGGACGGTCCGCGAACAGATGGGACGGCATGTCGTACTCCGATACGGGCGCGGCGCGGCCAGGGTCTGAAACTAAGGACCGGTTACGACTGTTGCACAGGCGGAGACTGCCTGTAAGTGGTTTGGCAACACTCGATACGGTGGCGCTTGTGGCATATGCCAAAGGCCCGGTGGGAACCGGCCGTCCGGGCCGGAGGGCCACCGTACCCCCGGCGCGGGCCCGTGCGGGGACACCGGTGGGTCACGGCAGGATCGAGTCCACGTAGCCGCCGTCGACCCGCACCGCCCCGCCGGTCGTCGCCGACGCCTGGGGGGAACTGAGGTAGACCACCATGTGCGCGATCTCCTCCGGCTCGATCAGCCGCTGCAACAGGGACTGCGGACGGTGCTTGCGCATGAACACGCGCTGCGCCTCCTCCCAGGCCAGATCCTGGTCCACCAGCTCGTACACGAAGTCCTCGACACCACCCGTACGAGTGGGGCCCGCGATGACCGCGTTGACGGTGACGCCCGTCCCGGCGGCCTCCTTGGCGAAACCCCGGCTCACCGCCAGCAGCGCCGTCTTCGACATGCCGTAGTGGATCATCTCGGCCGGGATCACCACGGCCGAGTCGCTGGCGATGTACTGCACGCGTCCCCAGCCGCGCCCCGCCATACCCGGCAGATACGCGCGGGTCAGCCGCACCGCCGCGAGCACGTTCACCTCGAAGTACCGCCGCCACTCCTCGTCCGTGATGTCCAGCGCCGGCCGCGGCTCGAAGATGCCCAGGTTGTTGACGAGGATGTCCACCTCCGGCAAGAGCTCCACGGCCAGCTCGGCGCCCTCCTCGGTGGCGATGTCCGCGGCCACCGGGACCACCTCGGCGTCGGGGACCTCCGCCCGCAGCCGCTTCACGGCCGCCGTGACACCCTCCGAGGTGCGCCCGTTGACCGCCACCGTCGCCCCCGAGCGCGCCAGGGCGGTGGCGATCGCCGCGCCGATGCCCTGCGTCGAGCCGGTGACCAGCGCCGTCCTGCCCGTGAGGTTCACATGCATCCGCCCGGTTTCCCTTCTCGCGTGCCGTCCCCCGCGTCCGATGGTGCCCTTCCGCCCCCGTCCTCATGCCCGGTACGAGGCTGACGTGGACCGCCGCGCAGGGGGTACCCGGACCGCCCGTGGCCGGGCCCCGGGCCGGGACCCGGACAGAGTCGTCGCCGTCGGAGGGCGGAGCCGTGAATATGAACGCCGGCAAGCGGGTCGTCGTCACTGGAGCCACCGGAAATGTCGGCACCAGTGTGGTGGCGGCCCTCGCCGATGACCCGCAGATCTCGTCCGTACTGGGCCTGGCCCGCCGGCTGCCCGGCTGGTCACCGCCGAAGACCGACTGGGCCGAGGTGGACCTCCGGGAGGAGACCGACCTGGTCAGGCACTTCGAAGGCGCCGACGCCGTCGTCCACCTGGCCTGGGCGTTCCAGCCCACGCACGACCCGGTGGCCACCTGGCGCACCAACGTCCTCGGCAGCCTCCAGGTGTACCGGGACGTCTCCTCCGCCGGCGTGCCCGCGCTCGTCCACGCCTCGTCGGTCGGCGCGTACTCGCCCGGGCCGAAGGACCGCGCGGTCGACGAGTCATGGCCCACCCACGGCTGGCCGGAGGCCGCGTACTGCCGGGAGAAGGCCTACCTCGAACGGGTCCTGGACGCCTTCGAGGCGCGCAACCCCGGGGTGCGGGTCGTCCGGATGCGGCCGGCCTTCCTGTTCAAGGAGGAGTCGGGGAGCGAACAGCGGCGGATCTTCGCCGGCCGGTTCATGCCGGGCCAGCTCGCCGGGCCGAAGACCATCCCGGTCGTGCCCGACATCCCGGGCCTGCGCTTCCAGGCCCTGCACACCGACGACGCCGCGCAGGCCTACCGCCTCGCGGTCACCAAGGACGTGAGCGGCGCCTTCAACCTGGCCGCCGAGCCGGTCCTGGACGCACGGGAGCTGGCCGGTCTCCTCGACGCCCGGGTCGTCCGCCTTCCCCGTCCGGCCATCCGCGCCGCACTCGCGGCCGGGTGGGGCATGCGTCTGATCCCCGCCTCCCCGCAGCTCTTCGACGCCGTGCTGCGCCTGCCCCTCATGGACTGCACCCGTGCCCACGACGAACTGGGCTGGCGGCCCCTGCGCTCCTCCCTGGAGGCCATCGAGGAGATGCTGGAGGGCATGCGCCACGGCGCCGGCATGGACACCGCCCCCCTCGCGGGCCGCAAGGCGAGCTGACGCGCGGGACCGGGCGTCGCCCACAGGTGACGGCGGCGCCCCGAGTGGGCAGACCGACAGGAGAGGTCGGGACGCCCCGGCGTCCCGACGCGCACACCCACTCGGCCGGTGAAGGGGGCAACGGTGCCGGACAGGCGTCCTCGTGGTTATCAGCCCGACTGGCAACCGCGCCCCGCGACCCAGGACCTGCTGGCCGCCGTCGAGCTCATCCTCGGCCGGTACGCGGCGCAGTTACCGCTGACCATACGTCAGATCTGGTACGCGGCCGTGTCCGACGGGGTCCTCGTGAGGCAGGAGCGGACGTACAAGCGTCTCGTCGACCTCCTCGGCATGGCCCGCCGCTCCGGCCGTATCTCCTGGCTGGCCATCGGCGACGGCACGGACGCCGCCGTGGAACCCGTCGCGTACGACGGCCCCGACGGGTTCCGCCAGGCACAGCTGGACGCCGCCCGCGGCTTCCGGCTGGACCGCCAGGCCGGCCAGGAGGCCCGCCTGGAGGTCTGGTGCGACACGGCCGGCCTGGTGCCGCAACTGGCCACGGTGACCGATCCCTGGGGCGTGCCCGTGTACACGTCGGCGACCGGGCTGTCCGGCAAACGGGCCGCCGCCCAGCGGGCGGCCGCGGGCGGCCACACCTCCGTACGGATCCTGGTGGTCGGCGACTGGGACCCCACCGGTCTGCACCAGTTCACGGCGCTCGCCGAGGACGTCACGGCGTTCGCCGCGCTGGACGCCCCCGATGTGACGATGCGCTTCGACCGGCTGGCCGTCACCGAGCACCAGATCGCCCGGTTCCGCCTGCCCACGGCCCCGGTGAAGGCCAGCGACCGGCGCTCCTTCCCCGGTACGTCCACCACCCAGGCCGAGGCGCTGCCGCCCGACGCGCTGGCCGCACTGGTGCGGGACGCGATCAGCGGCAGCCGCGACACCGAGATCCTGGCCGACGTCCTGGAGCGGGAGGAGGCGCAGCGGCGCGCCCTCCTCGAACGCTTCCCGGCGTAGCGCGGCCTCAGGGCGGCGGATCGCCCGGCGCCGTCGTCCCGCGCAGCCGGTCGAGACGGCTGATCACCGGGGTCGCGGTCACCCCGTGCAGGACGACCGAGGCCAGCACGGTGAAGGCCACCACCGCCCACAGCTGCTGGGCCGGCCCGCCGAAGTCGTCCTGTCCCAGCGCGTACGCGAGGTAGTAGAGCGATCCGATGCCCCGCAGCCCGAACACCGCCGTCACGATCCGCTCGCGCGGCCCGGCCGCCGAGCCGGACTGCGCCAGCCAGCCCGTGACCGGACGGACCACCAGCACCAGCAGCATCGCGACGGCCGCCGCCTGCCAGGTCAGGGCCGCGAGCCCGCCCCCGGCGACGTACCCGCCGAGCAGGAACAGCAGGAACGCGGTGAGCAGCCGCTCTATCTGCTCGGTGAACTCGTGCAGCACCTTGTGGTAGCCGTGACTGCGCTCGGCGGCACGCAGCGTGCAGGCGGCGACGAAGACCGCCAGGAAGCCGTAGCCGTGCAGCAGCTCCGCCACCCCGTACGACAGGAACGTGGCCCCCAGGGCGACGAAACCCTCCATGTGTTCCGACAGGCGCAGCGCCGACGCCTTGGCGCGGAAGAACATCCACCCGAGCAGCCGGCCCACCGCCATCCCCGCGGCCACCCCGATCGCCACCTTGCCGAGGAGGTCGGAGAGCGCCCAGCCGCCGATCCACCCGGCCGACCAGCCGCTCCCCGCCGAGGCCGCCAGCGCGACGGCCGCCAGGACGAACGGGAAGGCGAGCCCGTCGTTGAGGCCCGCCTCACTGGTGAGCGTGAAGCGCACCTCGTCCTCGTCCTCCTCCGCGTCGGTCGGCTCGCCCACCCGCACCTCCGCCGCCAGCACCGGATCGGTGGGCGCCAGCACCGCACCCAGCAGCAGCGCCACGGCGGGCGGCCAGTCCAGCAGCGCCCACGCGAGCACGGAGGTCACCACGATCGTCAGCGGCATCGTGACGCCCAGCAACCGCCAGCTGCCCGCCCACGCGCGAAGTCCGGGCGGCCGGTTGATGGCCAGTCCCGCGCCCATCAGCGACACGATCACGCAGACCTCGGTGATGTGCTCCACCCAGATCCGGTCACCCACCGGGTCGACCACGGGAACCGGCAGCGGCAGCAGCTGGACGGCGGCACCGGCGGCCAGGAACACCATGGGCATCGAGAACGGGCGGCTGAAGACCACCCGTGGCAGGACGGCGGCCGCGAGCGCACCGACGCCCAGGCCGGCGTACACCAGATCGGAAAAGGTCATTAAGCAGTAGTGCGCGCGGTGAGCGTGAACAAACCCCCGTCCGGGTCACGCAGAGTCGCGTGGGCACCCGGCTCGTGGTGGACCACGGTGCCGCCGTGCCGCTGTGCGGCCGCCACGCGGGCGTCCACGTCGCGTACCGGGAAGTGGACCTCCCAGCGGGGCCGGACGGTGGGGTCGGGCGCGGCCTCCAGCGCGCCGGAGCTGAGCCGGGCGACCACGTGGCCGGCGCTGCGCAGCACGACCTCGTCCCCCTCGTACTCGACGTCGCAGCAGCCGGGCCGGCCACACGCCCAGTCGAAGACCTCACCGTAGAAGATCGCGGCCTCGAAGGCGTCCCGGGTCTGCAGCCGCAGCCACGCGGGCGCCTCGGCGCGCCAGGTCTCCCATCCCGAGAGCAGCTGGCCCTCCCAGATGCCGAAGACCGCGCCGTCCCGGTCGGCGGCGAGCGCTCCCCGTCCGACGACGAACCCGACCGGCCCGACGGCCACCGTGCCGCTGCGCTCCCTGATGCGGGACGTGGTCTGGTCGGCGTCCTGGACGGCGAAGTACGGGGTCCAGGCGACGGCCACCTGGAGGGCGGAGGCCAGTGCTCCTATCCCGGCGACGGGGTTGCCGTCCTCGAGGGCGACGCTGAACTCCTTGCCGAGCCGCGCCGGACGGAATTCCCAGCCCAGGACCGCGCCGTAGAAGTCCTGGGCGGCGCGCAGATCGCGGGTCATCAGGCTGACCCAGCAGGGTGCACCGAACACGGAGCTGCTGGACGTCACCCCTGACGCCGTGGTGGCTGTCGGCTTCCTGTTCATGTGCAAAACCGTCCCGGTGTCACCAGTGGTGCGGATGTGCCGCAGGTGTCCCTGCTCTCTCTTCTGCCTCTGCCCGGTGTCCATCCTTGCACTCTTTGTGGGGGATGGCCCTTCTCTCCCGGCCGTGGCTCAGCCGCGCCGCCGCGGCAGCCGCAGGCGGGCGCGCGAGCGCCGCACCCCACGGGCCAGGTGCCAGCGCTCCTCGTACAGCAGCCGGCCGACCAGCGCGCCGCCGAAGACCACGAAGCCGACGCCGACGAGCCAGGACTGGACGACCAGGAACGTGCCCACCGGTCCGTACGCCACCGCGTTGGAGGCGATCAGCGTGGAGAAGACCAGCCGGGAGAAGACCCGCAGCCCGGCCAGCCCGATCACGGTGCACACGGCCCCGGGCAGCAGGGCGCGCCAGGGCAGCCGCCCGCCGAGCAGCAGCCGCTGCGACCACCAGAAGAACAGCACCGCGCTGGCGAAGGCGAGCGTCACCCGCCAGGCGAGGTCACCGCCGGTGGCGGGGCGGGACAACACGTCGGCCGACAGCAGGAGGTAGCCGACGAGCAGGGCGAGCCAGACGGCGTGGCGCCACATCGTGTGCCAGCGGGCCGCGGGCAGCTCCCACACCTTCTCGTAGCCCGTCTGCACCACACCGCCGAACGTCATACCGAACACGGCGAGTGCGGCGATACCGAACCCGGTGGTCGACTCCAGCGCCGCACCCGGAGGCGCGAACAGCCGCTCCACTTCGTCCGTCGAGCCCTCCGCGACCCCGAGGCCGTCCGAGAGCCACTGGGCGAACCCGGTCCCGCCCGCCGGGTCGGCGGCCGCGATCACGATCAGCAGCGGTACGAGCGTGAGCAGCCCGAGGGCGGCGAACCCCATCGAGCGGTGCATCAGCTCCAGGTCGGTACCGGTCCGCCAGCCGCGCCCGGCGGCCGAGCGGTGGAAGGCGCCGTGCAGCCGCCCGAACCACCATGCGCGGGCCCCGCCCTCGGCCCCGGGAGACTTCTCGGACATGCACCTCGCATACCCGGCAGGGGCGTGCGGGGTACGGGTGGGCGCGGGGGAGACCCCGAATGGACGCCTCCGCCCGCGTCCCCGGGTGGGGCGTCGCTACGACAGCTTGCCGTCGTAGTCGGGCAGCTTGAACGTCCTCTCGGCGTGACCGCCGACGAGGTCCGTGGGCCGGTTGCCGATGTTGGCGATGATCGTGTATCCCTTCGCCTCGATCTCGCCGCGCTTGGCCGTCTTGTACGCGCTCACCTCGTCGAACAGGTCGGGCAGGTCGCGTACGTACAGGCCGTCGACGGGGTAGCCGGCCGCCTTGAGGTTGTAGGTGGTGGGGGCGTGGAGGATGCCCGGCCGAGCGGTGACGAAGAAGACGTCCACGCCACGGGAGTCCGCGTACCGGACCAGGTCGAGAACGGGCCGGACGGCGGGCGTCGGGTACTCCCAGACGTAGTGGAAGTCCGTCTCCAGGGAGGTGTTGTCGATGTCGAGGACCAGCGCGAGCTTCCGGCCGGAGGAGGACGCGGTGCGCTGCTCGATGTAGGGGCGGGCCTGGGCGAGGGCGGCGGCCACGTCGCGCTGCCAGGTGGCGTAGTCGACGCCGGCGAGCTGGGCGCCGGTGGCGCCGGCCGCGGCACGGGCGACGGGGGCGGAGGCGGGAGTGGCCGGTGAGGCGGCAGTGGCCGCAGTGGTGGTGGCCGTGGTGACGGCGAGCGTGGCCATGGTGAGCGCCACCCGTATTCTCCATCGAGCTGCATGCATGGGGCTTCAACTCCTGTGGGGGTAGGGATCGGTGAAGGCTTTGGCATGCTCGCGCCCAATGATGGACGGAATGAAGCGTTCCATCTACTGGCCGGTAGCCATTTGGTGCGCGGGGAGACGGGCCGGGCGAAATCCGCCTGCGCAGCAGACGGGCCGGGCGAAATCCGCTTGCGTGGCAGACGGGCGGCCCCGGACAGTGGCCCGATGCAGACGGGACCCATAGTGACCGTCCGGGCCGCCCGGACCGAGGACGCGCCGCAGATCTGCGAGCTGCTCAACGCCATCGACACGATCGAGATCGGCGCCCCCGAAACCGATCCGCACACCGTCGAGGCCGACCTCGTCCACCCGGAGGTGGACCTCGAACAGGACTCGTGGCTGGCCTTCGAAGGCGGCCGGCTCGTCGCGTACGCCCTCCTGTGGGACGACTCGGGCGCAGAACGCGTCGACATCGACCACTACGTTCTGCCCGACCACCAGGCGGCCGGCGAACGCCTGCTGGCGGCGGCCGAGGAACGGTCCCGCGCCAAGGCGCGCGGAAACGGCGCCGCGCAGGCCGTGGTCCACCTCCACCTCAACCAGCGGCCGACCACCGACACCGCCATCCTCACCCGGCGCGGCTGGCGCACCGTACGCCGCTACCAGGTCATGGTCCGCGACCTGACGCCACACCAGGACCCGCTCCCGGAACCGCCGTCCGGGGTGACCCTGCGCGCCTGCATCGACGAGACCGACCGGCGGCGCGCCCACGCACTGGTCGAGGAGACCTTCGCCGACCACTTCGACCACCAGCCGCGCACCTACGAGCAGTGGCTCGACGATCTCGACGCCGCCCACCTGGACTGGTCGCTCGTCTGGATCGCCTCCGTCGAAGGCATTGGCGACGCCGCCGTGCTGCTCTCCCGCAACGACCGCTCCGGCATGGGCTGGGTCCGCAACCTCGGCGTCGTCAGGGCCGCGCGCGGCCGGGGGCTGGGCGGCCACCTGCTGCGCCACGCCTTCGGCGTCTACGCCGCCCTCGGTCGCGACACGCTCGGGCTCGGGGTCGACACCCTCAACGAGAGCGGCGCCCTGCGGCTCTACGAGGCCCACGGCATGCGGCTGCACTACGCCGTGGACACCTGGGAGGTCACGCTTCCCGCAGCCGGCTGACGTCAGGGACGGCGCAGCAGCGTCTCCAGGACGGAGTCGAGGTACGTCGGATCAGAGGGGAGGGTTTCCGGGACCGCGTGGGCCAGCTGGGTGTGGCCCAGGTAGGACGTGTACGCCAGCAGCCCGCGCCGGGCCGCCGTCGGTGGGGGGAAGCCCAGGTCCTCGAAGAGGCGGGCGACGTATCCGATCCGGCGCTCCGTCACCCGGCGCAGGGCGGCCGCCACATGGGGGTGGCCCGCGTCGGCCAGGAGCGAGACCTCCAGGGGGTCGTTCACCGCTTCCGTCATGACCGTCCGGAACAGCGTGCGCAGCCGGGTCTCGGGGTCGGGCCGGCGCTCCGTGGCCTCGATGATCCGCTCCGTGGAGGTCTCCTCCCACCGCTCCAGCGCCGCCTCGATCAGCGCGTCACGGCCGGTGAAGTGCCAGTAGAAGCTGCCCTTCGTGGTGCCCAGCCGGGCGGCCAGGGGCTCGACCGCAACGGCCGCCAGGCCGCCGCCCTCCGCCATGGCCGCGAGGGCGGCGTCGGCCCAGTCCTGGACGGTGAGCCTCCGGCGGGCACCGGCCGGTCGTTCGCGCGTCATGACCGTACGGTAGCGTACGGAAAAACATACGCTCCCGTATGGAGGTGCGGCATGCGCACGGTACGGAACGCCCACGCCCGCGTCATCGAGGCCCCCGCCGAGCGGGTGGGCGCCCTGCTCGACCGGATCGCCGCCGACGACGACCCGCTCTTCCCCGTCCCCGCCTGGCCGCCGATCCGGTTCGACCGGCCCCTCGGCGTCGGCGCCGACGGCGGTCACGGACCGGTCCGGTACCGGGTCACCGAGTACACCCCGGGCCGCAGCCTCCGGTTCGACTTCGCGCCACCCGACGACGGCCACCACCGGCTGTACGTCGAGCCCCTGGGCCCCGGCCGCTGCCGGATGGTCCACACCCTGGAGCAGCGGCAGGGCCCGGGCCAGGCGCTGGTCTGGGCCCTGCTCGTGCGTCCCGTCCACGACACGGTGGTCGAGGAGCTCCTCGACAACGCCGAACGCGCAGCCACCGGCCGCACCGCCGCCCGCCCGGCCACCAGGACGCCCCGGGTCCGGCTGCTGCACCGCCTGGGGTACGCCCGGCCCGTCGCCGCCCCGATACCCGCCTCGGCACGGCTCGCCCGCAGCGCGTTCGACCGGCCCGACTTCACCGACGCCTGGCGCCTCCCCCTCGCCCCCGGCATGGCCCGCGACCCGCGCGCCTGGCGCGGTGTCCTGCCCTTCACGGTCAAGGCGGTCGAGGGCGGCGAACTCCTCCTCGGCGAGGACGCGCGCCACCTCGACTTCCGTGCCTCCCTCCTCGTCGACGACCAGGGCGTCACCCTCAGCACGGTCGTCAAGACCCACAACGCGCTCGGCCGGCTCTACTTCGGCGTCGTACGCCACGTGCACCCGTACATGGCCCGGCTGATGCTCCGCCGCACCCACCGCAGGCTCGCGCTCGCCGCGCCCACCGCCGGGGAACGGCACTGGACGCGGGAGACCACGCGGCGCTGAGACGGCGCTGGGGCGTCAGAGCCGGCAGCCGGTCGGCAGCTCCGCCGGACCGGCGGTCCGGCCGACAGGCGGACGGTGGCCCCGCCCGAGCCAGTCCTCCAGGGCGGTGAACGCCGAGCGGTGGCACGGCACCAGCGGCCGGAGCCGGCCGGGGAAGGCGTCGAACGAGGCGGGCAGGGGCGGGCTGCTCGGGGGTCAGGGGGTCCCCGCACCGTAGGGCGGCCGGGACACCGCCGGGGAGGGCAGGGCGCACCACAGTCCCCGCGGCGCCGGGCGGAGCCGGAGGGGATTGCGCAGGCCGACGGCTCCCGCTGGGTGGCAGCGGCCGGGCGGAGCCCGGGCGGGCGCGATCGGGGGACGGTGCCCAGGGCGGGCTGCGCGCACCGGGTGGGATCATGCCCCGTACACTCGTCCACCGCTGCCCGCAGCGGCGGTGAGGGATCAACAGACGTCTTCGGAAAGGTATTTCGACATGGACTCCGCCGTGCGAGGCGACGCGCCGATCTACGACAGCCTCATCGAGGAGCGCGGCGACGTTCCCGCCGACGTCCGCCGCGTGGCCGAGGAGACGCTCAGGCAGCTGACCCGGGCGCTGGACTTCGGTGCCGTGGGCCGCTCACCGGGCTACCCGGGCATGGGCTTCCCGCCCCCGGCATCGATATGAGCGGGGGCGGGTAGCCGCTGACGCCTCCCGGCCGGCCGCCGTGGCTCACGGCTGCTCGTCGACTCACGGTTGCTCGTCGACGAGCCCGCACACCCAGGCCAGCGCGTCGTGCACACCTCGGACCTGGGCCGCACGCTCGGCGTCCTCGGTGGGGTCCCCCAGCTGCACGACGGCCGCGTCCAGCTCCGCCGTGAGCAGGTGACTGGACGGTATGCGACCGGTGCCCGCGGCCCCCGTCACCGGGGCTTCGGCGGCCCGCCCGAGCGCCCACTCGAAGGCGGCCACGGCGCCCAGCGAGAACGGCGTCCGGAGACCGGGCGCCGCCGCCTTGTGCTCCAGCCGCTGGTACGCCGCCTCGACCTGGGCCCGGGGCTTGGTGCCGATCAGCACATCCTGGTTACGTTCGGAATCCACTGCCATACGTATACGTCTGACCGCAGGGGCCGATGCGATGCCCCGAAATGTGAAATTCCTCAAGGTTCAGGGCAGGGTCCATTTCTGGTTGGGCCCGGTGTGGCAGGTCCACAGGTGCAGTCGGGTGCCACCGGCACCGCCCCGACTCCGTTGCGCCCACCCTCCCCGCTCTCGGGACCGCCCA